>JAIRUL010000230.1 GCA_031254445.1 Chitinispirillales bacterium | reverse complement strand
GTTGACTTTGACTTTGTGTGGCGGCTCTGCGCCACACGTTATGAAGCCGTAGGCTTCGTCTGAAAAAGATTTTAAAGATTTTAAGACTTTGACTTTAGGCTTCGTCTGAAAAAGATTTTGATTTTAAAAGATTTAAAAGACTTAAAAGATAAAAAGATTTTAAGGCTTTAAAGATTACTTTTCCCTTGACATTAATAAAAAACTATGGTATTTTTAATGATGAATGGTAAAAGCTGTCGGGTCGGCATTGGCAACTTATCAGCGGAAGCGGAGCGGTATGAGGCTACATTTATTGGCGTTGGCCGCCGTCGTGGCGGTTGCTTTCGCCTCTTGCAAAAAAGAGGCTTGGAGGCCCGGGGCGCCCCTTGCTAAAGAGAAGCTAAAGGTGGGGGTTCTACATGTCACCGACCCTTTCTCGAACAAGTCCGGTTACGCCTACGCCCATCAGATGGGCATAGAGGGGATGGGCCGCAAGCTAGGCCTTGACGAGAGCCAGCTGCTCTACAAAATCAATGTATACGACGGGGACTCGCTGGGCGCCGAAAGCGCCATGAGGGAGCTTATCGCCCAGGGCGCCAACATTATCTTTGCCACAAGCTACGGTTACATGGAAACGTGCGAAAAGATGGCAAAGGAGTTCCCGTCGGTCGTCTTTGCCCACGCTACGGGTTACAAGCACAACGGCGCCAACTTCACCAACTACTTCGGCAGGGTCTACCAGGCGCGCTACCTCTCCGGCATTGTCGCGGGCCTGCAAACGGAAACGGGCAAAATCGGCTACGTGGCCGCGTGGGGAACGGAGAGCAGCGAGGTCTCGCAGGGCGTCAACGCCTTTGCGCTCGGGGTGGAAAAAGTGAACCCGCAGGCGAAGATATTCGTCAAGGTGACCCATAGCTGGTACGACCCCATGGGAGAGGCGGCGGCGGCCCGCGCCCTCATCGCCGCCGGTTGCGATGTCGTCGCCCAGCACTGCGATACGCCTACCCCCCAAGTAGAGGCGGAGAGGGCGGGCGTGTGGGGCATAGGCTACAATACGGACATGTCCGTCGAAGCCCCTAAGGCGGTACTGACCTCTGTGCTTTGGGATTGGGGGGCGTACTATGCCGCTATGGCGCAAAGCGTTGTAGACGGCACGTTTACCGCCGCGCCGTATTACGGCGCCCTGAAAGACGGCATTGTGGCCATCTCCCCATTGAGCGGCAACGTCAAGCGCGCCGGGCAGGTTGAACGCTTGGTTGGCGAGGAGCGGCGGCGGATCGAATCCGGGGAGTTTGACGTGTTCACCGGGGTTATGGAAACCAACGACGGCAGGCGGATAGGCAAGGAGGGGGAAAGCCTTTCGGACGAAACAATCCGCAACGGCATAGATTGGCACTACCATAATGTTGCGGTGGTGAAGTGACGGATTACGCGGACAAAATCGGCGCCCGAAAGTTATTGAAACGAAACTACCGCGAGCTGCTGTTCGTATTCGCCGCTTTCGCGCTCATGGTGCTGGCGACCAATTTTTTTGTCGGGAGGATGCTGCGGGCCGGGCTCTATAAGCGCGCGGAAGAGATAACCCTCACCGCGGGGGCAAACGTAAGGGCCGGCCTCTCGGAAGCGGAGGCCACCCTCCTCAATTCCTACTACATCGTGCAGGGCATGATAGAGCAAAAAACGGAGAAGCAGGAGATACTCGGCTACCTCGCCAACACCACCGAGTGGATGCGGCGGCGCGACCAAGGGCTTTTGCGCTACTACGGCATTTACGGGTACATAAACGGGGAGCATTACGACGGCTTAGGCATAAACCCGGACAGCAACTATATCCCCCAAAGGCGCCCTTGGTACCAAACCGCGGTGCGCAACGTCGGCTCCGTGGCGTATACCGCGCCGTACACAGACCAGTATACCGGCGACACGGTTGTCTCCGCGGTTCGCAACATCGACGTTAAAAGCGGGGATTTGGTCGGCATCTTGGTCGTGGAGATCGACATTAACTGGCTCGTGGAATACATAAGCTCCCTATCGCCGGCGGACGACGGGTACGGCATGCTCCTAAGCCAAAACATGACCCTCATCGCCCACCCGGACCGCGCTCTCTTAGGCCGCCAGCTCCAGGAGCTGGGCGGCTCCTACGGGGATATCGCCATGACCCTGCGGGGCGGCGGGAGCGTCTTCGCCCGCCGGATACAAGACTCGGGCGGGGCCCCGGCCATAGTGTTTTTTACCCGCATTTTCAACGGCTGGCACGTGGGGACCGTTGTCCCGTACTTCAGCTTCTACCGTAACCTATACATATCAGCTATGACTTTAACAACGCTTGGGATAATCCTCTCCATGGCGCTGTGCTACATGCTCCTGCGCATCTCCGCGGCGAAAATGCGCGCCGACAGGAACAACGAGTCCAAGTCGTCGTTTCTCGCCAGCATGAGCCACGAAATCCGCACCCCCATGAATGCCATCAACGGCATGGCGGAGCTGCTTTTGCGGGGCGAGCTGTCAGAACAGGCCCGCGGGTACGCGCAAGACATAAAGCAGGCGGGGAATAACCTCCTCTCCATCATCAACGATATTTTGGACTTCTCCAAAATCGAAGCGGGCAAGCTGGAAATCATCCCCGCCGAATACGCGCCCGCCTCCCTCATAAACGACGCGGTGAACGTTATCCAAGTGCGGCTCGCGGAAAAACCGATCCGCTTCTCCGCCGATGTCGACGGCAGCATCCCAAGCCGCCTCGTCGGGGACGAAGTGCGGCTGCGGCAGATTATGCTCAACCTCCTCTCCAACGCCGTAAAGTACACGGACAAAGGGAGCGTCAGCCTAACCGTCGCCGCGGAAAAGCAAGAGGGCGGCCGCGTTTGGCTCAAAATCGCCGTCGCCGATACCGGCAAGGGCATGAAGCCGGAAGACGTGGAGATGCTTTTCGGCAATTTTGTTCAGGTCGACACGAAGAAAAACCGCGGCATAGAGGGCACCGGCCTCGGGCTTGCCATAACCAAAAAGCTCTGCGAAGCGATGGGCGGCGGCATCGGCGTGGAGAGCAAGTACGGCAGCGGGAGCACATTCACCGTGCGCGTCCCGCAAGGCGTAAGCGCGGCGGGGCCGGAGGGCTTAGGGGAGGCGGGGCGCGCGGCTGAGAACCATCGCGGCGCTTTCACCATCCCCAGCGCGCGGCTGCTTGTCGTAGACGACATCGCCATCAACCTAAAGGTGGCCGAGGGCCTGCTCGCCCCCTACAACGCGGCGGTCGACAGCTGCGTAAGCGGCGCCGAGGCCGTAGAGATGGTGAAGCGCCGCGAGTACGACATGGTGTTTATGGATCACATGATGCCGGGGATGGACGGCGTCGAAGCGACCGCGGCCATCCGCGGCTGGGAGGCGGAGCAAAAAGCGCCGGGCGCCGCCCGCCCCGCCCTCCCGGTTATCGCGCTAACCGCCAACGCCGTCGTCGGGATGAAAGAAATGTTTGCCGCAAAGGGCTTCAGCGATTTCCTCTCAAAACCCATCGACGTATCCAAGCTCGACGAAGCCCTCAAGCGCTGGATACCGAAAGGCAAAATAGAGGAAAAACGCGCGGAACCTAAGAGCGCCGGCGAGATAAATAAACCCGCCGCCAGCCGTCCCCTACTAGATATCCCCGGCATTGACGCAACGCGGGGCATCGCCATGGCCGGAGGCAAAGAGGAACGCTTCCGAAAACTGCTCACCCTCTTCCGCGCCGACGCGGAGCAGCGCATAGCAGCGCTTAAAACCTCCGGCGAAGACGCCGCCGCCGTCGCCGGCCAAGCCCACGCCATAAAAGGCGTCGCCGCAAACATAGGGGCGAATGAAGCCGCGGCGCAAGCCGCGCGGCTTGAAAGCGCGTGCAAGGCGGGGGACGTAGGCGGTATGAAAGAGAATATAGACGGCCTTGTAAAACTGCTTGCGGAATTAGTAGACAGTATCAACGAAGCCGAAAGATAAAAGTCAAAATCTTTTAACCTAAAATCCGCAGTAGGTATTTACGGATGGTTTTTATACAGAATAACCTATATGGGAAAGGGCGGACACAGAAAAAATCAACATCAAAATCCTTTAAATCTTTTTCAGACGAAGCCTAATAAAGTCAAAGTCTTAAAATCAAAATCTTTTAAATCTTTTTCAGACGAAGCCTACGGCTTCATATGGTGTGGCGGCCTGAAGCCGCCACACAAAGTCAAAGTCAAAACACCGGTACACCGCCCGCTTTTGACGTTGACTTTTGTGTGGCGGCTTCAGGCCGCCACACCCTATGAAGCCGTAGGCTTCGTCTGAAAAAAGAATTAAAAAGATTTTGACTTTTATAGGCTTCGTCTGAAAAAGAATTTAAAAAGACTTTGACTTTAATGTTTTAAACCTAAAATCCGCATAGGTTATTCTGTATAAAAATCATCGATTTTCCAATGTTCCCCACGGGCAGGATATATATT
>JAIRUL010000070.1 GCA_031254445.1 Chitinispirillales bacterium | reverse complement strand
CTTCCACGGCGGCACGGATTACCGCTTGACAAAACAGTTCATCAATTCAAAAAGCTGCCTCGTCGAGCGCATAGGCGAGCAATCAAGCGAATATACCCGCTTCATGGAGGCCGACAGCGCCGACGCGTGGCTGCGGGGGCTTATGAGCTCCGAGGCCGCGCCGCGCGGCGTCAGCAGGCCTGAGCACTGGGGGCTCGCGGGGCTTCTGTGGATACCGCAGGGCGGCGGAGATTACTGCGGTTTAAACGGAGCGCTGATGAAAAAGGCCGCAGAGCAAGAGCCGCTGTCTTCGCATGAGCAAAATCGCGAGGGCAGGATTGAAAGCGCGCTTAAGCAGGAATACCTAAAGTATTTTACCGAAAAAAGCGGAAAGGCTTCGCAAAAGAGCGGAAGCCTCGGGGAGCTTGAGGGCAAGATTTTACATATGCGCGGAGAGCTTGACAAGCGGCAGCGGCAGTTAGAGGAAATGGCATCGCTTAGGGACGGTATTGACGCTGCGCGCAAGGCAATAGCGGATTGCGGCGACAAAGACAAGGAGATATGCGGCCAGATAAGAGAGGCGGAGGACAAACGCGCGGAGTACGACAAGGTAAAGGCGGAACACGAAATGCATAAATCGCGGCTTGACATTGTGGAGATGAGGATAAAGGGGCTGGAGCGCGATATGGGCGACATAAAAGAGGCGCGAAACAGCGTTGAGCGGTATCGAAAATTAACCGCCTCGCGCACAAGAGAGCTCGAAGAGGCGCAAGAGCGGTTGAAGAACGCGGATGTGCGGATGTCCGAGAAGATAACGCGCGGATCGGAGCTCGATTCGCTTATAAAACTCGAGTTTACAGCCGAGGCGGAGGTTATTTGGGAACCTATCGTTGGGGAACCATCGGAAAAACGCAACGTTAGCGGCGGCGGCAAAGTTGGCATTGCGGGGATAGGCCGCATAGAGGTTCGCTTGCCGTCCGTGGGGACGATTGCCGTAACGGGGCCGATAAGCGACAACGCCGCCGCGCTACAGGAGGGGGTCAATACGCTAAAGCGCGAGATGGAGCTTCACCTGAAATCTATTGACGCGTGCAAGCGGGATATCAACAGCTATGGCGAATCGATAGAACGCGCAAACGACAAAATTTCGCGGCTGTTGACAGATGGCATTAGCGAGGAGCGTATTAACGAAGAGCATAGAAACGCGCTCGGCGAACGGCATGTGTTAAAAGGCAACATCGAGGATTGCAAGAACCAAGTTTTGAAAATCGGCTACAACCCGCACGCCAAAATCGACGAATTGAAAACGCAATCGGAAAACTTGCGCAAGCGCCAAGAGTCAAAGCTAAAAGAGATATCCGAAATGACCGGACAGCTGAAAGCGCTGGGCGGAATGGGCTTGCATGACGAGGCCGGGGCGATAGAGGAGGAGGTGCAAAAACTACAGGCGCGGTTTGACGCCGAGACGCTAAGAGCCAAGGCGTTTAAGCTGATTTGGGAGACGATAAGTGCTGTCAAGCGCGAATTCCAAGAGCAGGTCGCCACGCCGGTGGAGAAGCGGGCGAGCGAGCTTTTTAAATTAGTCAACGAGAAGCGCCTCGGGACGGTTAAGCTAAGCGGCGGCTTCGGCATAGTAGGCTTCGCGCCTGAGGGGCTTGAGTTAGTCGACAGCGGCTGCCTCTCCGGCGGCGAGCGCGAGCAGCTGTGCTTCTGCGCAAGGCTCGCGCTCGCGGAGCGGGTCATTGGTGACGGGGCTGGCGAAAAGTATCCGTTAGCGATAGACGACTTTTTGACGGCGACGGACGGCATGCGCCTGTCGCGGCTCAAAGAATTGCTTTTGTCGTTTGAAGATAGGTATCAATACCTGATATTCACGTGCCACCAAAATAGATATAACGAGTTTGGCGGGAAAGTTATAGAATTGTGAAGCGCGCAGCGAACAGCGAACAGCGAAACCAACCGCACCCAACGCTTTTGTGCAGTTGATTTTCGCTGCGCGCTGTTCGCTGTGCGCTGCGCGCTGACCCAAACAGATTATGATAACCATCAGTACCGATAAAATCGCCGTAGACATACTAGACCCTATCGCCGACCGCGATAAATTGGGCTCTAGGTACTGCACGGGCGGCTACATTTGGCAGCTGTATGGCAGAGACGGCCGCCCGCTCCTCTCAGGCCCCCATTTCCCGTCCGCAAGCCCGCCGGTATTCGACGGCCAAGGGATGCCCGAAGTCTTTGAAACGCCGTTAGGCGGTGAAGGCGGGGCAGTGGGGAGCAACGTATGCGTCATCGGCGTGGGGCTTGTCAAGAAGTCGAGCGGCATCGCCCCGTTCCACCCGCGAAACAACCCGCACGTCGCCCGATTTTGCGATTGGGATATTATAGAGCGTGAAAGCGATAGGGTGGCGATGGTTACATCGCAAACGTTCGGAGGCAAGTCCGTCAAGCTGCGCCGGATGGTAAGGGTTGAGGGAAACCGCGTCGAGTCAATCAACACCCTCGCCAACACCGGCGGCAGCGACGTCAACCTGCGCTGGTTCTCTCACCCGTTCTTCCCGCCGACCGCTAACTTGTCATGCGGGAAAATCGCTCCGCGGATAAAATTGCCCGATAACGCCGGCTACGAGATGGGCGCGGACGGGGTGATTAGCATGAAACCGGATTATCCTTGGGAAAAGGGCTTGTTTCAGGTGTTGGACACGCCGGAGGCAAAGCTAAATTTCCACATTCTCCACCCCGCCGCGGGCGCGCTAAACCTCCAATTGGATTACAACGTAACCCGCTGCGCCCTATGGGCGAACTCGCGCGCATTCTCATTCGAACCGTTTACTCAGCGCACAGTAAGCGCGCGCGGGGAAGCGTCGTGGGGAGTTGCGCTGGCGTTGTAGATGGGAATCCAGCCGCGCCCGCATTAGGCAACATAGCGCCTGCTAAAATTCAAGATTGTTGATGCTTTTTTTTCGCATCGCGTCAGCCCCTCGCCAAATACGCCCGCCAAGTGCTCTCGACGAGCGTCTCTACGTCGCTGTGCCGCGGCTGCCAGCCCAAAAGCCCCCGCGCTTTGGACGCCGAGGCGACCACGCTTTCGGGGTCGCCCGCGCGCCTTGCGGCGGCTACGCCTAAGATGGGGCGGCCGGTGATCCGCCTTGCGGCCTCTAGCATCGATTTTACGCTGATGCCCGTCTCGCTGCCGAGGTTCACGGTGAAGCCGCCGCTGCCCTCTGCGCCGTCGCTTAAGAGGCGCTCTAGGGCTAGGGCGTGGGCCTCGGCTAGGTCGGTCACGTGGATGTAGTCGCGGACGCACGTCCCGTCGGGGGTGCCCCAGTCGTCGCCGAAAACCTCTACTTTTTCCCGCATACCGGCGGCGGCCTCCATGATAACGGGCAGCAGGTTCGCGGGGTTGCGTTCTAACCCGCGGACCCTGCCGGCGGCGTCGTAGCCCGCCGCGTTGAAGTAGCGCAAAACGGCGCTGCGGACGCCGCGGAGTTTTCCGTACCAGTCAAGGAGGCGCTCTATTTCTAACTTTGTGAAGCCGTAGAAATTTTCGGGGTCGAGGGGGTGGCTCTCGTCCATAGGCAGGTAGCGGGGGCGGCCGTAGACGGCGGCGGTGGACGAGAATACGATTGCCTTGATGCCCGCCGCGACCGCGCAGTTCAGGATGTTTATCGTTCCGGATATGTTGTTGACGGAGTATTTTTCGGGGTGGGCCATGGACTCGCCGGCGGCCTTGAACGCGGCTAGGTGGACGAGCGCGTCGAACCCTCCGGCGGCCATCGCGCCTGAGAGCTCGCCAACGCAGAGGATGTCGCCTTGGACGAATGCCGCGCCGCCGAACAAGTTCTCGCGGCAGCCGCTCGACAGGTTGTCGAAGACGGTGACCGCGTGGCCCCTGTCTAAGAGCGCGCGGCTAACGTGGCTTCCGATGTACCCTGCGCCGCCGATGACAAGCGCCTTCATCTGCTGCGGCTCCTTTGCCGGCCGGTTTTATTCGCCGCTATGCGCCGTCGCCGGTGTTGACGGCAACGGTGTTGGCGTTGATTGCGCTGACGCCGCCGTTGATGCTGCCGCAGCTATCGGCGTTGGCGGCGTAGGTGTCGTTGGCGCTAACGCCGTTGCCATTGACGGCGCTGACGCTGACGGAGAAAGCGCGTCTTTTGCCGCCGGCGCGGGGGACGCCGCAGGCGTTGATGCCGCCCTCTCTGTCACAGCGGCCGGCATAGGCGTTGATGCCGCCGCTGCTACAGGCGTAGCCGCCTTCGCGGGCGGCGCCGACGTTTTCAGCTTTCCCAATACCGCTTCGAACGCCGCGCCCATCGCCGTATCCTTTGGCCCGTCGCCCTTTTTCTCCTGCTTCGCGTTCTGCTTCTTCAGGTACTGCTTCGTCTCCTCCGTCTCCTTGTGCGAATCGGCGACGCCCATGGAGAGCGCGACGCGGCGGGCGTCGGTGTCTATCGACTCCACCTGCACAGTCACGGCGTCGCCGGGCTTGAGCGATTCTTTCTTGTCGGCGGCCATCCTCGAAAATACCAATAGCCCCGTGACGCCCTCGAAGAGGTCTATGAAGTACCCGAACTTGGCCTTGCGCGCCACCGTGCCCGGGACGTCGGCGCCCACGGAGAGCTTCTCTTCGATCCCGTTCCACGGGTCGTCGGCGATATCCTTTAGCGTGAGGGAAATCGACCTCTTGTTTAGGTCTATCCCTAGAACCGTGACCTTGACCGTCTGCCCGGGCTTGACGATCTCCGACGGGTGGTGGACGCGGCGGCCCCACGCCATCTCCGAGACGTGGACTAGCCCCTCGACGCCGGAGATCACCTCGACGAACGCGCCGAAGTCCGCGAGCCGCGTGACCCTGCCGTTTACCGCCTCCCCGACTTTCACCGCTTCCGTGACCCTCGTCCACGGGTCTTCGAGCGCCTGTTTCATGGAGAGCGAGACTTTCGAGTTGCGCATCGAGTCCTTGCGCTCCACCTTGAGAACCACGAACTCCACCTCCTGGCCCGCCGTGAACGTGTCGTTAAGGTTTTGCGCGCGCTCCCACGAGACCTCGGAGATGTGCACGAGCCCCTCGAGCCCGCCCGCCTCGACGAAGAGGCCGAACTCGACTATTTTCGAGATTTTTCCCTTGAAGACCTTGTTGCTGCCCGCCGCGTCGGCGAACTTCTTGAACTGCTCCTCAAGCCCCGCTTCGAAGAGCGGCACGCGGCTCACGACGATGTTCTTCCCGCCCTCGGTGATGCGGGTGATAACGAAGTCGAGCGTCTTGCTCAGGTATTCGTTGACGTCGGAGGTGTACTTGACGTCTATCTGGCTGACGGGGCAGAACGCCCTATGCCCCATGATCTTCACCGCAAGCCCCGCCTTGCTGACGCCGGTGACTTTCCCCTGCACCGGCACCCGCGAATTGAGCGCCTCCCGCAGCGCGCCGATGTCGGCGGTCCCGCCGCCGCCCACGCTCTTGCTCACGACGGTCTCGCCGTCGCGGTCTGAGACGACGAACCCGTTCACCGTGTCCCCCGGCTTCACGCCCTCCCCCGAAAGCTCCGCCGCCTTGATCATAGCCTCGTTCCTCGCGCCGATGTCGATAAACACGTAATCCGGGCCGACCCGCGTCACCTTGCCGGAGACCTTGTCCCCTGCGGAAAAAGCCTTGATCCGCGCGTCGCCGCCCTCGTTGACCATCTTCAAAAGCTCGGCCGACTTGCGGTCTTCGGGGCCCTCTTCGTCAAAGAATCCGTCGTGTTTTTTGTCAAGCATAACCCTGCGTCTCCTGCTTCTCCACAATAAAATGAGCGATTACCGCGCCCTACCGCCGCGCGATTTCATAAAATAATATTTTCCTATGACAAATAGCAACTTTTCAAAAATCTAAATTTCCGGATTTTTGGGGCCGCCGCTCTTCTCAATATTAGATTTGGGTATGCCGGGGGATGTTACAGGATTTTTTGGGGGGCGCGGGGGCTTTTTTAAAATATGCGCCCAATGGGGGCGTAAAAACCGGTTACGTCAAGGCCGCCGCGATTCCGCGAATCAACCGGCGGCCAGCGGCTCCGGCTGCGGAGCCGCCCGTTTTTTTGAACCGGGTTTGGCGGATGCCGGACAAGCCTCCCCCGCCGCATCCAAAAGCCCCGCCGCCGCGAGGCTCAGCCCGTGCCGCGCGCAGGCGCGCCGCGCAACCTCCTCCGCGCCATGAATTTCCCCTGCGGAGCCGTCGGCGCGCATCTCGCCAAGGAACAATTTGACCAGCTCCTCGCTAGTTAGGTAATCAACGGGGTCGTACGCAGCGAACTTCGATCTATTTTCCATTTCGCGCCTCTTTCGCTAGCTTTTGGGCTAATTTTATATCCCTTGCCTGCGTGGATTTATCGCCGGCACAAAGCAAAAACACCGCGCACGTATCAATCAGCGTATAATACAGCCGATATCCGGGGCCATAATCAATGCGCAACTCCGACACGTAACCGCCAACGGAGCCGTGGTCGCCAAAATTCCCCATCTCAATCTGATATAGCCGCTTAACCGCCTTGGCCAAAAGAACCCTATCTTTTTTGCGCAACCGATTCAGCCATTTAGCGAATTTGTCGTGCCTAGCTACCTGAAACGTCATTTTTCACCCAATCTATAAATAAATATACATTAATCAAAGGGTAAAATCAAAATCAAAAAATTAAAAACCTTATGCGGATGGACAAAATTTAATTTTGCGTATGCCGATTTATTAACTTATAATCACAAGGCGACATCGCGGACATCACGCTTTATCCCGCCAAATATGGCGGCCGGGATAAGCCGCGTTTTTATAAAACCGGCAAAACGGACAGATTTATAGCTGTACTTAAAATCTGTCCAACAGGGGGATTTGTTATGATAGACAGGGCTTTATCCGCTGAAATAACGAGGCTTTTGGCGCTGTACAAGGCCATCGCCGTCATCGGGCCGAGGCAGAGCGGCAAGACCACGCTTTGCAAAAACCTCTTTCCCGAATACTCCTACTTTAGCTTAGATCTCGCAAGCGCGGTAGAGGAAATCGCCCACTCCCCGGAGCTCTTCTTTAGAAGCCTGCCCGATTGCATAGAATAGGCATAGGCGACGCCGGATAGGGCGGGGTATTTTCGGATCAAAAAGCCGATGCGCGAATTTTTGTTTTTTTCTTGCATTGCCGACGGGCATGATATATATTAATTAAATTAAAATTAAAGTCAAAGGCTTTGATAGGATAATGGGGCGTGCTGCAAATCATCGGCCGCTTGTCGGCGTGGTAGGGGTGCGGGGGGCATAATGCAGCGTTCGTAAAGGCGGGGCCAGCCCCGCCTTTACTTAGCAGCAACCCTGGGCGGGGTACGGAATGCAATGGCGAACGTCAACCCCCCAAACCCTGGAAGAACCTTAAAATGAGGTATCCGCAGGCGCGAGCCTCGGGGAAAATATATATTACAATAACAGGAGTTGTAAGGATGGCCTTGTTGACTGCAATTCCGATACTATTTATATTATTATCTATCATGTTTCTAGCAACAACGCTAGGAAATATGTTCTGTGCCTCTATGCCCCAAAACTACTGTTTTTATCTCTTTAACAATGCTAATACACCAAACGTAACTCGGTACAAGCTAAGGAATTACAATACCCCCCCCCCCCCCATTTTTGTCAATACCAAACCGGTTTAATAGGCTATTTCGATCCCCTGAAAATAGCTGTTTTAACGCAAAAAACACACAGTTTTTTACCTCGAAAAACGTACCCGAAAATAAGTTTTTTAGAGCGCGTCCCGCGCGCGGTTCAGCCCGGATTTATCCGAGCTATTCCATATTATCTGTACGCTGCCAACAGGTTTGTCAACCCCGAAAACTAAACAGTCAACCCACATGAATGGAAAATAAAATGAAAAAAATCATCCCAATCGCACTGCTCCTTGCCCTCGGCGCGGCTGCCGCTTCCGCCCAAGACGGCCCAGCCCCCGCCGGCCTGCCGAGGATCGCCGTCTACGTCGCCGGCGGCGTGCCGGACAACGAGAAGAGCGCGCTCGGGACGCGCATGCTCGCGTCGCTCGTAAGGAGCGGGAGGTACACGGCCATAGAGCGCTCGAACCTCTTCCTCGCCGAGGTGGAGAAAGAGCAGCTAAAACAGCGCAGCGGGGCGGTGGACGACAGCCAAATTAGGGAGCTGGGCAAAATGTTCGGCGTCACGTATGTCTGCATCGCGGCCATCACCCCCGCCTTCGGCACGTTCCAAGTCTCCGCGCGCATAGTGAACGTGGAGACCGCCGCAGTCGCGTTCATCGGCGAGTCGTACAGTATGCTGCAATCGGCGGACGACCTCAAGCAGGTCTCGGACGAAGTGGTGAAATCCATGTTCGGCGAGCAGGCCGCGCCGCCGCCGGAACCCAAGCCGGAGGCTAAGGCGGAACCCGCAGAGCAGCAAGAGGCGCCGCCCGCCGAGGGGGCAAAACGAGCGAAAGCAGGGAAAGCGGAGCCGAAGCCAAGGCCGGCCGTACCCGCGCCCGTTCCCGCCGCGCAGCCGCAGCAAAAACAAGAGGCGGCAGAGCAGGGGCAGTCTGCGCAGCAACAGGCGGGGCATGAACAACAGATAGAGAAAGAGCGGTTGAAAGAAGAGCTGTTAGAGCAAACGAAGCCAAAAAAGCTGAAAGTCGGGGCTAGCTTTAGCGTCGGCGGA
>JAIRUL010000054.1 GCA_031254445.1 Chitinispirillales bacterium | reverse complement strand
CATATATCCGAAATCCTCGGCGGCAACCGCATATCATTCAGCTTCGAGTTCTTCCCGCCCAAAACCCAAGCGGCGTCGGAAGAGCTCTATAAATCGATATCCGAGCTGACCCCCCTGCGGCCCGCGTTCGTCAGCGTAACCTTCGGGGCCGGCGGCGGCACGGTCGACCTGACGCACGGCCTAGTGACGCGGCTGCAACGCGAGACGGAACTGACGGTGGTCAGCCACCTAACCTGCGTGGGGACGTCGCTTAACACCATCGGCGAAATATTGGAATCATACCGCAATAGCGGGATACGAAACATCATGGCCCTGCGCGGCGACATGCCGAAAGACGGCGCCCCGGCCTCCGCCGATTTCCGCTACGCCGCCGACCTCGTCGCATACATCAAAAAACATCACCCCGGCATGGGCATAGGCGTGGCTGGCTTCGCCGAGGGGCACCCAGAGACGCCGAACCGGCTCAAGGAGATAGACTACCTCAAGGCAAAGGCAGACGCCGGCGCGGACTACATCTGCACGCAGCTGTTTTTTGACAACCGCGACTTCTACGACTTCCGCGAGCGGTGCGCCATAGCTGGGATAAACATCCCCATCGTCGCCGGGCTCATGCCGGTCACAAACAGAAAAAGCATGGCGCGAATGGCCGACCTCGCCCTAGGCGCGCGCTTCCCCGCCCATATGCTAAAAGCTTTCGCGCGCGCGCACGACGACGCGCACTTCGAAAAGGTCGGCATCCACTGGGCGGCCGAGCAGGCGCGGGACCTAATCGACAACGGCGTAAAAGGGATACACTTTTTTACGCTGAATAAATCAAAGGCCACCCTCGGCATCTACGAATCTTTAGGGGTATCCGACTCTTCGGAGCTGTCTTAAATTAGAAATATCAATTAACCATAAATTACGGAGGTAGTGTATGTCGTTCGATGTGACGTCTTTTTTGCAACAACTCAAAGCGCGAAACCCCGCCGAAAACGAATTTCACCAAGCGGCGGAAGAAGTTGTCCGTTCCCTCGCCCCATTCCTAGATAAAAATCCGAGGTACATCAAGGCTAAGATACTAGAGCGGATGGTCGAGCCCGAACGCGTCGTCATGTTTCGCGTGCCCTGGGTAGACGACAAAGGCGAGGTGCAGGTCAACCGCGGGATCCGCATCCAAATGAACTCGGCGATCGGCCCCTACAAGGGCGGGCTGCGCTTCCACCCATCCGTCAACCTCGGCATACTGAAGTTTTTGGCGTTCGAGCAGGTCTTCAAAAACTCGCTCACCACGCTGCCTATGGGCGGCGGCAAGGGCGGCTCCGACTTCGACCCCAAGGGCAAGTCCGACAACGAGGTTATGGCCTTCTGCCAAGCGTTCATGGCCGAGCTCTTCCGCCACATCGGGCCGGACACCGACGTCCCCGCCGGCGACATAGGCGTGGGCGGGCGCGAGATCGGGTATATGTACGGAATGTACAAGAAGCTCCGCAACGAGTTTACGGGCGTCTTGACAGGAAAGAAGTTAGGATGGGGCGGGAGCCTCATACGCCCCGAGGCGACGGGATACGGGTGCGTCTATTTCTGCGACGAGATGATGAAAGCGCAGGGCCAAGGCTTCGACGGAAAAACGGTGGCGATAAGCGGCTCCGGCAACGTCGCTCAGTTCGCCTGCGAAAAGGCGGCGCAGCTCGGGGCGAAAGTGGTGACGCTCTCGGATTCAAGCGGGTCAGTCTACGATCCGGAGGGCGTCTCTACCGAGAAACTGAGCTACGTTATGGAGCTTAAAAACGTCAAGCGCGGCAGAATCAAGGAGTATGCGGACAAGTACAAGTGCCAATACCTAGAAAACCAGCGCCCGTGGTCGGTGAAGTGCGACGTAGCCCTCCCCTGCGCCACGCAAAACGAGATAAGCGGCGACGAGGCGGCGGCTCTGCTGAAAAACGGCTGCGTCTGCGTGGGCGAAGGGGCGAACATGCCGAGCACCCCCGAAGCTGTCGAAAAGTTCATAGGCGCAAAAATCCTCTTCGCCCCGGGCAAGGCGGCGAACGCGGGCGGCGTCTCGACGAGCGGGCTTGAGATGTCCCAAAACAGCATGCGCATGAGCTGGTCGCGGGAAGAAGTGGACGCTAAACTGGCGGGCATTATGAGGGCAATACACAGCCAATGCGTGGAGTACGGCAAGGAGGGCGGTTTTGTCAACTACTTAAACGGGGCGAATATCGCAGGGTTTGTCAAGGTGGCGGATGCTATGATGGATCAGGGCGTGGTATAATCAAAAGATTAAAGTCAAAATCTTTTAATTCTTTTGGGGACGGGAACGCCTGAGGCCGTAGGCCGAAGGCATTAAAATCAAAATCATTTAAACCTTTTGGGGACGGGACGAAAGCCAAAAGATTAAAACCTTTAAAGTCAAAATCTTTTAATTCTTTTGGGGACGGGGCTCTGCCCCGTAACGCCCCGATAGATAAGCCCCCTCCTATCAATATCCTCCCCCAAAAGAAGAGGCGGGGGAGGATACTGTTTTAAATATGCGCCCTATAAGGGCGCAAAACCGGTACGGCAAATGATCACCGGACTCCTATGGGCACCGATACATTTTCTTTCTTTCCGGTTGGCGTGAATAATACCCCCTTGATTAAGTAGCTCCCGGCGCAAACAGCGCGTTGTTTGTAGTCCGTCAAATCCCACGAACCTACCGAACGCTTTGTATTATCACCGGCGGTGATAGCTGCGGGGGCGTCGCCGATATTTAGCTTTTTGACGAAATTGCCGGTTGCGTCATAAATCGCCAGCGTCCCGCCTGCTACGCGCCCGCCCGAATAAAAGAATTTAACAGCCCCTCCCCTGCCGACCGGGTTCGGGCCTACCGTTAGCCCGCTTGCCAATGCGGCGATGGGGGCGACAACAGCCGTTTCCGTGGCCAAACCAACGCTTGGGACTTCTCGATTTTGGGACAACACAGCGGTGGGTGTGGCAACATCGCTCGCGATAGTCGCCGTTTTCCGCCCGCCGTCGCCATTATTGGG
>JAIRUL010000044.1 GCA_031254445.1 Chitinispirillales bacterium | reverse complement strand
TTTGGTGACCCAGTTCATAAACAATGTCACCCGCAGCGGCAAGAAGCGCCTCGCGGAGAACATTTTCTATAGCGCGGTTGATATGGCCGGGCAGCGCGCCGGCCAAGACGGGCTTTCGGTCTTCAAGAAAGCCGTGGAAAACGTAAAGCCTGTTTTAGAGGTCAAGTCGCGCCGTATCGGCGGCGCAAACTATCAGGTGCCCATCGAGGTGTCCCCCGAGAGGCGGACATCGCTCGCCATCCGCTGGCTGATAACCTACGCCCGCGAGCGCTCCGAGAAGAGCATGGCCGAGAGGCTTGCCAACGAGTTTGTGCAGGCGTCGAAAAACGAGGGCGGGGCGATACGCAAAAAGGTAGACACGCACAAGATGGCGGAAGCGAACAAGGCGTTTGCTCACTTCCGCTACTAGCGGTCGCCGTTGTTATGAGCGGGCAGCAAGAGCAAAAGGTTGAGTTGTCGGCGGTCAGGAATATCGGCATCATGGCTCACATAGACGCCGGGAAGACCACCACGACGGAGAGGATATTATTCTATACGGGTATTTTGCACCGTATGGGCGAGGTTCACGACGGCAACACCGTCATGGACTGGATGATACAGGAGAGGGAGCGGGGGATAACGATTACCTCCGCGGCCACCACCTGCCAATGGAAGGGCCACCGTATCAATATTATAGATACGCCGGGCCACGTGGATTTTACCATTGAGGTGGAGCGTTCTTTGAGAGTCTTGGATGGCGCGGTTGCCGTATTTGATTCCGTGGGAGGCGTAGAACCTCAGTCGGAGACTGTCTGGAGGCAGGCCGACAAATATAACGTTCCCCGGATTGCCTATGTAAATAAGATGGATCGTATCGGAGCGGATTTCGACGGTTGCGTCGGCGCGATGTCCCGCAAGCTTTCGTCTTTGAAAGCGGTCGCGGTTCAGATGCCGATGGGGGCCGAGGATAAGTTCGAGGGCGTGATAGACCTCGTGGCCATGAAGTCTTACCGGTACGATGAGGAAACGCTGGGCGCCAAGGTGGCGGAGGGCGAAATACCCGAAAGTTTTACCGATGAGGCGAACCGGCGGCGCGAGGAGATGCTTGAGGCGGTGGTTGACTTTAACGACGAGCTAATGACGAAAATGTTGGACGGCGATGCAATAAACGTTGAGTTGATTAGGGCGGCCTTGAGGCAGGGGGTGCTTAGGGCGAAGATTTGCCCCGTCCTTTGCGGTTCCTCGTTTAAGAATAAGGGCATTCAGCAGTTGCTTGACGCGGTGGTCGGATATTTGCCTTCCCCGGTGGATAGGGGGGCGGTCGCGGGGGAGGATCCCGTTACCGGAGAGGCGAAGGAGAGGCTGCCGGTGGTGGAGAGGGAGCCCTTTTCGGCGCTTGTCTTTAAGATAGCCGCCGATCAGCATTTGGGCCGTTTGGCCTACGCGAGGGTTTATTCGGGCAAGGCGGGGTTTAAAAACCCGCTGTACAACCCGAGGCTGAAGTCGAAAGAGAGGGTCACGAGGATTTTCCGCATGCACTCGAACAAGAGGCACGCGGAGAACAGCATGGAGGCCGGGGACATCGTCGGCCTTGTAGGGCTCAAAGACACTGCTACGGGGGACACGGTTTGCGATGCCGATTTCCCGATAATCTTTGAGCGGATGTTTTTTCCGGATCCGGTGCTGTCGAGGTCGATAGAGCCTAAGAGCACGGCGGACGAAGAGAAGCTAAGCATAGCGCTTGAGCGGTTGGCGGATGAAGACCCCACCTGCAAGGTAAGGGTAGACGCCGAGACGGGGCAGAGGCTTATCTCCGGCATGGGGGAGCTTCACGTAGAGATACTCGTCGATAGGTTAGTGACGGAATTTAACGTTGGCGTGCACGTTGGCAAGCCTCAGGTATCGTACAAAGAAACGGTATCGGCGGCTGCCACTCAAGAATACGAATTTAACCAGCTTGTCGGCGGCAGGAACCACCACGGCCACATCACGTTAAGCGTGGAGCCGGACGGCGCCGCGGCGGGCGTAGAGTTTGTAAATAAGGTGCCTGCGGGCGCGTTGCCGGCGGAATTCGCCGGCGCCGTAAAGCAGGGGGTGCTGGAGGCCGCCGGCGGCGGCGTGCTTTCCGGGTTTCCTGTTGCGGGGGCGCGTGTCCATTTATTATCTTCTAAGTTTAGCGAAGACGACTCCACCGAGATCGGTTTCAAAATAGCCGGAAGCATGGCTTTCAAAGAGGCGTGCGCCAAAGCGTCGCCTGCGGTTTTGGAGCCGGTGATGTCGGTGGAGATAGTAGTCCCGCCCGAGTATATGGGTTCGGTGATAAACGATTTCAACAGCCGGCGCGGCAAGGTTTTCGGCATAGACGCCCGCAAGGACGTTCAGGCGGTGAGCGGATCGGCCCCCCTCTCCGAGATGTTCGGCTACGCGACCGCGCTAAGATCGCTGAGCCAAGGCCGCGCCGTCTACACAATGCAGTTAGACAAGTACGAGGTGGCGGGGAAAGCGGTGCAGGAGGAAATTTTGAGGAGGATAGGCAGGCTGTAATAAATAGCAAGGCCGTGTGTTTGGCGCTGGAATTTAGATATTAACGTATAAATAAACAGTCGGCGTATGGTCCGCCGGCAAAAGGAGTACGACAAAAGATGCCGGGTGAAAGAATTCGTATCAGGTTGAAGTCGTTCGACCACAATATCTTGGACAAGTCCGCGTCGGATATAGTACGCACCGCCAAGGGGACGGGCGCCCGCATTTCCGGGCCAATACCGCTCCCTACGGAGAAGACCATTTACACGGTTCTCCGCTCGCCGCACGTGAACAAGAAGTCGCGCGAGCAGTTCGAGACGCGCGTTCACAAGAGGCTGATAGATATTTTAGAGTCCACGCCGCAGACGGTAGATTCGCTGATGAAGCTGGATTTGCCGGCGGGCGTCGATGTGGAAATAAAGGTTTGACGAGGCGCTTAGGTTGGATGGGAATATTTAATTCCCATTGCTAAAAGGGCAAAAAATCACCATAAAAGACAGGTGTGTTATGCAGGGGCTGATTGGTAAAAAAGTAGGGATGACGAGGATTTTTAACGAGACGGGGCGCGTCGTCGGCGTGACGGTTATCCTTGCCGGCAACAATGTCGTCGAGCAGGTAAAGACCGTGGACAACGACGGCTACAGCGCCGTGCAGCTCGGTTTCGGCGAGGTCGCCGAGAAGCGGGTGCGCAAGCCGCAGGCGGGCCACTTCAAGAAGCTCGGCAGCGCTCCCATGAAAGTCCTAAAGGAGTTTGAGCTGGACTGCGACGCCGACAAGGAGCTGAAGCCCGGGCAGGCGATAGGCGTCGAGGTTTTTGAGGGCGTCAAGTTCGTCAACGTGACGGGCGTCTCCAAGGGCCGCGGCCACGCAGGCACGATTAAAAAGTACAACTTCCAGCGCGGCCGCGAGTCGCACGGCAACACGAACCACCGCGAGCGCGGCTCCTCAGGCGCCGGTTCGTACCCCGCGCGCGTTATTCCCGGCCTAAAGATGTCGGGCCACATGGGCGCGTGCCAAGTCACAACGAGAAGGCTTGAGGTTGTCGGAGTAGATAAGGAAGCGGGTCTAGTGTTTGTAAAAGGCTCTGTTCCCGGATGCCGCACAGGCATCGTTTATTTAAAAAAGTTCATAGAGAAGTAACTATAGAAGTAACTATAGAAGTAACAGTTGTTAGTGAGAAAGAATGTGTTTTGATGTACCGATGTTCGCGCCCTATGGGCGCATGTGTTAAAACAGTATCCTCCCCCGCCTCTTCTTTTGGGGGAGGATATTGAAAGGCGGGGGCGAATGTGTCGGGGCGTTACGGGGCAGAGCCCCGTCCCCAAAAGATTTAAAAGGTTTTGACTTTTATCTTTTGACTTTGATTTTAACGAAGGTTATAAAAAATGATGGCAAAATTGTATCAGCAGAACGGCACGGTTAAGGGCGACATCAGCCTCCCCGACTCCGTCTTTGCCGCCGAGGTGAACGAGCACGTGCTCCACCAGGTCATAAAGTCGTACCAGGCGAACCAGCGCCAGGGGACGGCTAAGACCAAGAGCCGCGCCGAGGTCTCCGGCGGCGGCAAGAAGCCGTGGCGCCAGAAAGGCACCGGCCGCGCGCGCGCCGGGTCGAACACATCGCCCGTTTGGGCGCGCGGAGGCAAGGCTTTTGGGCCCGTGCCGCGCGACTACTACACGGTCATCCCCCGTAAACTCAAGAAGTTAGCGCTAGTATCGGCGCTCTCTTCGAGGGCTAAGGACGAGAGGATACTCGTGGTCGACGCGCTCAGTTTCGACGAGCCTAAGACGCAGCTTATCGCGGCCATGCTCGAGGCGATGAACCTTGCCGGCAAAAAAAACTTGCTAATACTTGATAATGACGGCGTGAAGAATGTATATTTATCCGGCCGAAACATACGCGATTTGGATATCCGCCCCGTCGCGGAGATCAACGCGCTAGACGTTATCGGTTCCGAAAACATCATTTTCGGCGGCGAGGGCCTTATAACCAAAGTTGAAGAGGCGGTGGCGAAGTGAGCAAATACCATTCGATAATAAGGTACCCCTCCGTTACGGAGAAGAATACCCTTTTGCGCTCCGAGCAGAACAAGTATGTGTTCGAGGTCGCGCTCGGCGCTACGAAAATTGAGATCAAAGAAGCAGTCCAAAAGCTCTTTAGCGTCGACGTCGAAGACGTCAATACGATGGTGGTCAAGGGCAAGAAGAAGCGCACGGGGCGGAACGTCGGGTATCGCCCCGATAGGAAGAAGGCTATCGTTAAGATTAAGGCCGGCCAGAATATCGACAAGTTCGGCGAGGTATAGCCTGCGCTGACGGGATGATTATCGTCCGCGCGCGCGATAATGAATTGCAGGGGCCGGATATTTTCGGCCATGTTAAAGGTTGGACGGTAGGCGCGCGGTTTGGGCAATCGCCGTCCGCGCATAAAATAAAAACGTAGTTATGGATAGCGTTAATTCAGGCGTTATTCGCAAAACGTAGGGTTGGCGCTTGGAATACCGGCGCCGGCCCGCATCGGGAGAGTAGAAGTTTATGGCTTTGAAACAGTACCGGCCAACCACGCCCACGCTCCGCTACAAGACGACGACGGTGTTCGATCAGATTACGACCGATACGCCGCACAAGCCGCTCCTTGTCGCCAAGCATAGGACAAACGGCCGCAATAACAGGGGCGTCATTACCGTGCGCCATAGGGGCGGCGGGCATAAGCGTTTTATCCGCATAATCGACTTCAAGCGCGACAAGTTCAATGTCCCCGGCATTGTAGAGACGATCGAGTACGATCCGAACCGTTCCGCGTTCATCGCGCTCATCAAATATGTCGACGGCGAGCGCCGCTACATCTTGGCCACGGTCAACATGAAAACCGGGCAGAAGATAATGTCCGGCGAAAAGGCCGAGATCGCCGAGGGCAACTGCATGCTCTTAGCCAATGTCCCTCTCGGCACGCAGGTTCACAACATCGAATTGCGCGAGAAGAAGGGCGGCCAGATTGCCCGCAGCGCCGGCGCTTACGCCGAGGTTGTGGCGAAAGAAAACAAGATGGTTCAGCTGAAGTTCCCCTCGTCCGAAATCCGAAACGTCCGCGAGAGCTGCGTGGCCACCATAGGGCAGGTTAGCAATTCCGATCACATGAATGTATGCATAGGCTCCGCCGGCCGCAAGCGCCATATGGGCATCCGCCCCACGGTGCGCGGCGTGGCCATGAACCCGGTCGACCACCCGATGGGCGGCGGCGAGGGCAAGACGTCGGGCGGCGGCCACCCCGTGTCGCCTTGGGGCCAGAAAGCGAAAGGTTTGAAGACGCGCGATCGCAAGAAGCCGTCGGGAAAATACATTGTAAGGCGGAGGTCGAAGTAAGCTATGTCACGTTCTGTAAAGAAAGGCCCGTTTGTAGACGGCCACTTGGTGAAGAAAGTCGATGATTCGAACAAGACCGGCCAAAAGAAAGTCATAAAGACGTGGTCGCGCCGTTCGGTTATTTTGCCGGAGTTCGTCGGGCAGACGTTTTCGGTGCACAACGGGAACAAGTTCCTTCCCGTGTACGTGACGGAGAACATGGTCGGCCACCGCTTGGGCGAGTTTGCGCCGACGCGCAATTTCCGCGGGCATAGCGGGGCTAAGACGGATAAATCGGCGAAGAAATAGGGAGATATAGGCAATGGAATCGAAAGCGGTAATAAAAAATTTAAAGTCCACGCCCCGCAAGGCGCGGCTTGTCGCCGACGCCGTTCGCGGGAAGAACGTCAGCGAGGCTTTGAATTTGCTTAGGTTTGGGATAAAGAAAGAGGTGGCGGAGGATGTCGCTAAACTGATAAGTTCTGCGGTTGCGAATCTTACGAATAATTCAAAAGACGCGGATATTGAGGTTGACGGGCTTCGCGTTAAGGAGATCCGCGTGGACGAGGGGCCGGTTATGAAGCGGTTCCGCCCGCGCGCAAAGGGCAGCGCGTCCGGGATTATCAAGCGCATGTGTCACATTTCCGTCACTTTGTCGAATTAACGGGAGGCGTTGTGGGTCAGAAGACTAATCCGGTAGGTTTGCGGTTGGGCATCACGCGGTCTTGGTGTTCGAATTGGTACGCTAAAGAGCGGTTTGCCGATTATCTCTACGAAGACTTGCTCTTGCGGAACTACCTGCGCAAGCGTTTGGAGCACGGCGGGCTCAGCGCGCTCGAGATAGAGCGCACGGCGAAGCGCGTGACCGTGGGCATCCACACGTCGCGCCCGGGGATAGTGATTGGGAAGAAGG
>JAIRUL010000019.1 GCA_031254445.1 Chitinispirillales bacterium | reverse complement strand
GTAGGAGCAAGCAAAAGTTGAACAAACCGGAGCGCGCCCCGATGGACAGTCAGAAGTCAGATCGTCTCATAGTAGCGTTGAAGCGTATGAAAGTACGTGGAGCGAAGGGGGCGACAAGTCAGCGACCAACCATTAGCGAAACACGGAAGGCACAAGAGGCCAACTGCCGTGTAAATGAGCGCCGGCGAGTGAGGGTTCAATAAATCGAGCCCAAATGTTGACTTGAAGAGCCGTGTGCGTTAGTAGCGCAAGCACGGTTCTGTGAGGGGCGGGCGGCGTAAGTCGCCCCGTCTACTCGATAAAGCCTCCTTTAGGGCTAGTTATAAATACATACCCTGACGGGAGGTTTACACAAAAATTGGGACTCTCTCAATTTGGGCATGGGCTTTTCCACCAAATAGTCGGAAGCGCCTATATAGATTTAATCCGAAATTTTTATTTTGCTAAACTGCGCACTTTCAACCCGAAAACGGTAACTGTAGTATAGATAATCAGGACTATGGGAATATATTGCATGGCATGTATTCATGAGAAACTCATTGTTATAGGCATGGTTGCCAACATTTTGTCCAGGATAATTTTTAGAATCAGAACAATTAAAAGACCATTCCCGCAATGGTATTCCATCTGTAGGGTATGGCTTACCCTCATCATAGTTTCGAGTGAGACAGCGTGTCTCTCGAAAGAAAATTCTCTCAACATACCGATATCTTTTTATCGTGTCAATAGGTAATGTTTGCATGTTATATTCTTCCACTATTTTCCTCAATAATGTAGTGTCATTTGGCGGATTGTATAATACAAAATATTCCCGTTTTGCGTAGTAATCAGATATCCGTTCTGTTATTTTGAAAAACTCTGTCGGCGCACGTTTGTCGTATCTTTCGCAGCTTACAAAGAATAGCATCATAAAAATTAATAAACGCGTTGCCATAATTGTCCTTTCGTTGAAATTCTCCCGTTTATTGGAAAAGGATAAAAACAACTTTTTGCGAAAAAATGTTGATTCCGCGCTATTTTTAGCGCATTCACACACGCATTACGGCATCGCTTGTTGCTTTCGAAGAATCTATGATGGAGGCAAGCGATTATACTCAGAGCGACAATTTACTGGATCTAGCAATTTGTCAAAGAAAGAGTCTCCATCTATAGTCAGGTTTTTAAATGAGGCAACGGGTGGACGTAGCCTTAGTTGTTCATCACCGCCAAATTGTCTTTCAATATCACTTCGTTGAACCGCGCCGCCCCGAGGCGCCGCTTGACCTCCGCCGACTTGCACCCCATAATCGCTTTCACCTCGTCAGCGGAAAAGTTAATCAGCCCCTTGGCGATGATAGCTTTTTCCGGGTTGACGATGTCCACCATGTCGCCCGCGCGGAACGCCCCGCCGGCCGCCGTGATCCCTGCGGCTAGCAGGCTCTTGTTTTGCCCTATGATTGCGCGGCAGGCTCCGGCGTCCACAGAGACGCTTCCGGCCGATTGGCCGGTGAACGCTATCCAGCGTTGCCTCGACGACATCTTGTGGCTTGACGGCAGGAACAGCGTCGCTCGGGCCTCGTCTTTCAGCACTGTCAGCAAACGCTGCCCGAACCCGTCGCCTATCAGCGCGGGGATCCCGGCGCGGGTTACCATGTCCGCAGCTTTCAGCTTCGTAGACATTCCTCCCACGCTGATCTCGCTCTTTTTCTCCGCCGCGAGCTTCTGTATCCCCGCCGACACCCTGCTTACTATAGGTATGTGCTTCGCGTCCCTCTCGGTCTGCGGGTTTTTATCGTATAGCCCGCCCACGTCGGTTAGGTTTACGAATACATCGGCGTTGGCTAAGAGCGCTATTTGCGCGCCGAGCGTGTCGTTGTTGCCGAAGTGTATCTCCTCCACGCCCACCGAGTCGTTTTCGTTGATGATGGGCACCGCTCCGCACTCGAGCAGCTGAAATAGGGTGTTGCGCAGGTTGAGGTAGCGCTTCTTGCTTCGCAGGTCGTCCCACGTGAGTAGAACCTGCCCTACGGGGATGCCGTGCCGGTCGAAGAAATCTTGGTATATGCCCATCAGCCGGTTCTGGCCGACGCTCGCGCAGGCCTGCTGCATGGGGGTCTCCGCCGGGCGCTTATCGAGCTTAAGCGCTTTCATGCCGTGGGCGATGGCGCCGGAGGAGACGAGCGCCGCCCGTATGCCGGATTTGCGCAGAAGAGCAAGGTCGTCGACAAGCCTTTTTACGCGTTCCTCGCTGCCGGCGGCGGTGAGGATGCGGCTGCCGGCCTTGACCACGACAGTGCGGACATTTGATAACTCGCTACGGAATAACGATTGAGCCATATATTCTTTAGGTTGTTGTTATGACGGTATCAGACAATGCATTTATAATATAAATAATGGCGTTCCCATTGATGCAAAAAACGCTAATTAGCGAATGACGGGTATATCGCCGCTCCGCCTGACAGCTAAAAATCATAGCCGGCGGAGAAGTAAACGGTTGGTTCGGCTGCCGCGGGTTGGTAATTTTTGTGCTTTATCAGCTGCCCGTAAGATAGGCGTATGGGGCCGGCCGGCGTACTGTAGGCTATGCCTATCCCTGCGCCCAGCGGGCTTTTTGGCGGAAAAAAATTATTTGCGTTGCTGAACCCGTCGCTGTCCCGTAGGCGGGTCCAGCCGATGAACTCTTCATAGGTCCACAGGCGCGCCCAGTCGATTGTCGCGGAGAGGTAGAGGTTTTTTCGCGCCTTTAGCCTATATTCTAGGTGCGCGAGGCCGAAGATGTCGCTTGATAAGCTCCCGGCTTTCATCCCCATAAACGGGATGATGTTGTAGACGTCGGCGTCGCGGTAGTTTTGTTCCGGTATCGCGCCGCCAAGGTAGAATTTCTCGACCGCGGGGAGCGAGTCGCTTGTCCATCCGGCGATTGCCTGCGCGTGGAACGTGTGCCTGCCGCGTATTGTGAAATACCTGCTGAAGCTGCCGTCGACCTTTATAAACTCCTGAAACCCGCCTAGCCCTACGGCGTCGCCGGCCATGCCCGCCGTGACGGTATTGCGCCAGCCTCTTGTTGTGAACGGGGCGCGGTCGCGGGTGTCGATGTTGAGCCGCAAGAGGAAGTAGGGGAGCGAGTTTCTGAAGCCGAAACCCAAAGCGTTGCCGAAGATGTCAAGGTTGCTTTCCAAAAGCTCGAACATCTCTAATTTGGCTCCGGCCTCTATAGACATAAATTTCCCGATTTGGCTCCCGATAGTGAGCGACACGCCGCTCTTGCCAAGCACCTCGTCGCGTATTACGATAGAGTCCGGCAGTAGGCGCACATGCACATCGGCGCTGTCGAAGCGCTGGTGTGCGGCGCGGTTGTAGATGCGCTCGCGCGCGGTGAAGAGCTGCAGCTCGCTGTTTACCGCCCAGTTTGATGTGAAGGGCTGGTTCGTAGAGAGCCCGAGAGCGTATTTCTCTTTGCGCAAGCCGTACTGCAGGTGCAGCGTGGACGTTATCCCGCGCCCGAATAGGTTTTCGTAGGCCGGTTCGATGAACCCCTCGCCCGAGTGGTGTTCGTCGTACCGCAGCCCGCCCCTTACGCGCCAGTATTTTTTTTCTTCTACGTGGATGTTGACGCTCGCGTCGGCGGCGGTCTCTATCCTCACGCTCTCAAAGAGTTCCGTGGAGTAGAGCGAGAGGATGCCGCGCTCTACTCCGGCGCCGTCTAAGGGCTGGCCGTTTTTTATGCCGCTCGCGGCGAGTATTAGCCCGGAAGAGGTTTTTTCATTTCCAAAGACGAGAACGCGATTTACGGCAGGGAGTATTTTGCTATTATTATCCCGCTCGTTGCCATCCTGCGCTTTATCATGGGATATGCTTTGGCTCGCGTTGCTTGGCATTTCCGCGCGAAGCTTGGCGGCGGATTCTTCTAGCTTCGCCGCTATCTCGGGGATGGCCTCCAGCGCCGCATTGTAGCCTTGCCTCACGAGCGTGTCTATGCGGCGGAAGTCTGTGTTGGCCGTGTTGCCGAGCGGCGGTTTTATGATGGCGTCCGCGTTCTTAGTGTCCCTCTCCTTGTTTTGCGCGACGCCGATAGAGACTACCTGCTCCATGAGCCGCACCGGGCTGTCGAGCATCTGGCCGCGCTTCCAAAGCGGCGACGTGACGTCTACCGCCACCGTAAAAGCCGCGCCCGCGTCTAAGGCGGTCTGCACGGGGATGTTCGACGAAAGCCCGCCGTCCACAAGCAGCATGCCGCCAAAGTCGAGCGGCGAGAAAGCGAGCGGCGCGCTGCACGACGCGCGTATCGCCGCAAGCAGGCTCCCCTCCGAAAAGACCGCTTTGCGCCCCGTCAAGAGGTCTGTGGCGACCACCCGCAGGCTTATAGGCAGCTTGTCGAAATCGTACCCCGCGCTGTGGAGCGCAGGCAAGAGTTTTGCCGTGAGCATCTCGTAGAAGACCTGTCCGTTCGATAAGGCGTTGGGCAGCACGGGCTTGAAGCGGTCGTTTAAGCGAATATCGAAAAGATAACCCTTGGGGTTCGATTTTTGGCTGACAAAAAGGGAGGAGCGCGGGTTCGCGTTGGAAGACGCGCGGCTCCAGTTTATAGACCTCGTAAATTCCAAAATCTCGGCGGGGGAGTACCCGCATGCGTAAAGCCCGCCCACGATGGAACCCATGCTGGTGGAGACTATAAGGTCGGGGCGCAAGCCCGCCTCCTCAAGCGCCATGAGCACGCCTATCTGGGCAAGGCCGCGAGAACCGCCGCCGCTTAGGACGAGGGCGAAGTTGTATTTGTATTGTTTATTCACAGTGTTGACGGTGGGATTAATGCTTGTGTCGGCGTTTACATTGATACCAACATTAATGCCGTTATCGTTAAGTTGATCCGGCGCTAGCGGCGTTGCCGCCGCCGTAGCGGCGTCGTTGCCGGATTGAGCCGAGGCCGGCGCGCCAATCCACCCGCCGATAATGACCGCCGCGCTTGCGCAAATAAAAATTTTACATCCGCGCTTGCGCGCGATGTATATTATTTCTCGGATGCGGCTATGGCCGCGTTCTCTCGTCGTAATAGATTTCGTTCCAACGGATTCTATCATTAAGTTTTACCTCGGTGCTATCTCGTCTTGCCTAGCGTTACCCTGTATTATCTAATCGCTTACGTTAAAGGCGGCGCAACCGGCGCGCCGCAGGATAATAGTAAATATACATGATTGCATGGAAAGAAGCGCGCAATATCGAAAAAAGGTACTTACCGGCTGTGGTTGCCGCCGCTCTTCTGACGCTCATGACAATCCCATTAAACGCCTCTGTATTGGCAACGCCGCTGCCCTCCGACGAGAGCGGGCTTTCCGCGCTCCTTGAGGAGCGGGCGATAGACACGCTCCAGTACGAGCAGCTTTTAGTCTACTACGCGCTCCCGCTCTCCGTACCGCAGGGCGAGCTGGCGCTGCTTGCGCAAATCTTCCCCGATATCGCCGAGATGATTCCAGCCGCGCCGGAGGAGTTGGAGGGCTACCAACCGTTTGATAATAGGCAGGTGCGGAGGTTGTTCAACGACTATCCGGCATTAGCGGATGTCGAACCAATCCTGCGTTTCAACGCGTCGCCGTCGCCGCAGCCGGTAAACGGGGAGGTCGTAGTCGGCATAAATAAATCTAGCGTAGAGGCGCTGAATGGGCATCGGGTGCGGTTTAGGCATAAGAATAAGTATGTATCGACAGAGGGGGGCGCGGCGTTTAGCGACAGCGGGGCGGTGTGGCAGAGCCGGAGGGCGGATCTGCTTATGGGGCGCGTCGCGTGGGACAGTGGGCGCGCGAGGTGGGACGCGGGGCATAAGGACGGGATACGCCTGCACATCGGTAATTTTAAGCAGCCAATGCCAGGGGAGCTTATGTTCGGCAGGTTTTCGCCTCTTGCGTCGCTTACGGAATTGACTAATGGCGGGATGTCCGACGTAACGGCTAACTGGCTCTATGGAGGCAGCAACGCTTGGAACGGGGTATCGGTTGACATGGGGGAGGCGCATAGAGTGTCGATGGCAAGGGCTAGCGCGTTTTACCATGCGCGCCCCGCGGAGGTTGGGTTTGGCGGGGGGGTTGACGTTAGGGTTGGGCGGCAGGTAAAGGTATTTTTGGGGTTGACGGGTTTTGCGCTTGGGGCGGCGGGCAATAATATCAATGCTGCCGGCGGTATTAATGACGCCGGCGGTTTTGGCGATATTGACGATGATTCCGGGATGGGCGGCGATGGCGGCGTCAATAATCAAGATAGCGTCATCAACGAATCCTACCGCACAGCCCACCTCCACGGCGAATACAAGGCGAAAGCATGGCGGATAGCGTCGGAAGCCGCCTTGCCGCTTGGCCGTGAAAGCGTCATTCCGGCGCTGTCGCTCCGTATAAATTACCGTATAAAAGAATCATCCGCCGAGTATCGCGTAATAGCTTACCCGTCCGATTTCGCCGCGCCGATGAGCCGCTCCAAGAAGCAACTCCTCGCCGAAATCGGCGTGAAGGAGCAGCGGGGGGCCTTATACCAATCATCAATACAAAAACACGCGCTAAGGATGGCGGTTCCGCTGATGGATAATAATGGGGATAATAGCGTAAAGCTTATACCTGAGATTGATTTTACCGAGAGCGGCGGGAGCGTAAGGAGGATATACGCCCTCGCCGAGGCGAGGGCGCGCGCTAACATCGTTGACATAGCCGTCAAGCAATCGTCAAAAATTTTCACGGCGGCGTCCGATTCGGTTCTGCATACGTCAAGCGCGTCGATAAACGTGCGGATGAATTATCCCATAGAGATACGCGCGTCAGTCCAAAGCGCCTACGGCTATTATAAGAACGCGAGGAATACCTATTCGCTCGAATTGCCTTGCACAGCGCTTCCGGGCGCGGTCATCGCTCCGTATATTAATGGAAAGTATGTGTTGGCGAATGAATACCGGTTGGGAATCAAGAGCGAATTCCACCTGTCTCAAAAAACGTGGACGGGAGTGACGCTCGAAATCCCTATCAATATAAAAGGAGATGATAATGTCTATATCAAGGGGTCGTCAAGCTATGCGTTTTAGCGCGTTCCTATTGTGTTGTTTGGCGCTGTTTGTCAATTGCAATAATCCTACTGGCGACAGCGGCGCAAACGGGGATTTTAGGTTTTGCGTGGCCGACGTGGGTCAGGGCCTAGCCCAGTTCGGCGTTATAAACAAGCGCGCCGTCGTTTGGGACGTCGGCCCGGCGAACCAGTATCCCGCATGGCGCGCCGCCTACGCCGCCCTCGGCAGCCCGCGCGTTGAGCTGATGGCGATCTCGCATTCCGACGAAGATCATTACGGCGCGCTCCAATTCCTTGACAGCCAAGTAGATTGGAGCGGCGCGCTGTTGATCTCGCCCTACGAGGACACAGCCAAGATAAGGGCCGGCGCCGGGGTTTGGTCCGACCGCGTAAACTTCCGTTTCTGCGTCCGCGGCGACACGCTGCGCGCGCTGAATTCCGTAGAAATAGTCTGCCTGTGGCCGCCGCCCGGCATTGCCCCCGATCTCCCGTTAGACGGCCGCCTGCGCAACCGCTACAGCTTAGTATTCTCAATCCGCCGCGGCCACGCCCGCGCCTTAGTGACCTCCGACATAGATTCCACCGCTATGGCGGAAATAGCCGCCCACAGCGCCCACGACCTACAAGCCCAAATCCTGTCCGCCCCCCACCACGGCAGCGCCGGTTCGGTAAACAAGCTATTCTTCGCCTACACCTCCGCCGAGACGGCAATCATATCCTGCGCTAGACAAAATTCCTACGGCCATCCGTCCCAAAAAATGATTGATGAGCTGATGTATTTTGGAATGAGGGTAATGTATACGTATATTGACAACACGGTAATATTTACTAACAATGGGCATTACTGGTATTGATTTACCGGTTTTCGCGCCCCGCGGGCGCATATGTTAAAAAAGATCAAGCCACTTGTTGTTGCGTCCTAAACTTGTAAGGCGTAGTGCGGTGGAATTTCGCGAAGCACCTTTCCATCTCCATAGCGCTCTCAAACCCGCACAAATCCGCAATCGATTTTTCGCTGGATCGCGACGACCGGAGCCGCTCTTTCGCGACCTCGGTGCGGCAGAGCTGCAAGTAATTTATGAAAGTGAAGCCCGTGTTCCGTTTTATCAGGTTATTTACCGATTGCGGGTCCATCCCGCTCCTATTGGCTACGTAGTCTATGGCTAAGTCTCTTTTTATGAGCTCTTGCTCGATGATGGCGTTTACGCGCTCGAATATGACCTTGTCTTCCTCCGAGCGTTCGAAGCTTGAGATGAGCTGCGGTTTGCGCAGTTTGGAGATCAGCGCGTATACGCCGAGGGCTAGGAGGAAGCCGGCGGCGGAGAAGACGATCCACTGGAGCGCGCTGTTCATGAATAGCGGTTTTGAGAGCTTGTGGTATTCGGACCAGACGAACGGGCTGTACATCTCGTAGACGTTGTCGCCCGATAGGGATATTTTATGCACCTTGCCGTTCGCGTCTAGCGTCCGGATGGCAAGGTTGCAGCCGAATGTATCCGGTATGGCTTTCCCGAAAGCCTCTTTCGGCACGGAGAAGCGGACGTTGTACCCTTTGAATTCGCTGATTCCGACGCTGTGCGCGTAGTGCACGCGCGTCGGCTGCGGGACGAGCTTGAACGCCCCGTCTGCGATCTCCGCGCGGTAGTTTATGGCGTACGGGGTGCCGGAGAGAGGCACGACGAATATGAGCGTATTGTCGGTGGGGTAGGGGGAGCGTTTGCGGTCTTGGTCGATCATTACCTCTAGGCCGGCGTCGGCTATGCTCCTGCCGGGCTGGTTGCTGTAGAAGCTTGGGTCTTTGACGGAGACTTGGAAGATGAGCTCTTTTTCGTTCCAAACGACGAGCCCTATGGCGGACTGCTGCGCGTCGTCCATCACAAATTGCCGCGCGTAGGCGTCGCCGCCGGTATTTTGGCCGCCGGGCGAGTAGGGGATGGCGATGGAGGAGCGCGGAACCTTGTTGTGCGTGAGGAATATCCCCTCCTGCCGCGCGATCTGCGGCGCTTCGCCGGTTATGGAGGCCTCGGCCAATATGCCGATGCCGGTGAAGAGCTGGTTCGGCAGGTTGTGCGTGTTCCAAATGAGTTTGTAGGGCGGCCGCGAGATGGTGCTGAGCGAGACGATCACCGCGCTGTCGCTGTGTTCCGGTATGTAGCGCGCTTGCAGGTCGATTTTAGTGACGTTGCGGCAGTCTACGTTTAAGGATATAGTGCAGCTCGGTTCGGAGAGCACGGAACCCGCGAGCGGCGATTCGAACGTTATGCAGTTTGATTGGGCGTTCGCGTCGCCGCCGGCAATAAAAGCGGCGACGGCGGCAAACGCTAACATGCGCAGGGCGGCCGGTTTTATTTTGAGAGAGTTCATGTCAAAGCCAATCCTCAACTTGGTTACCTCGGATGCGTTTTGTACGCCCAATCCCCAATCCCCGATGCTCAAAATGCAAAACCAGCCGCGTGGCCATTGAGCGCCGGGCATTAAGAATTGAATTAAATAATGGGCGCAGCTGGACTCGAACCAGCGGTCTCCGCGATGTGAACGCGGCGCTCTAACCAACTGAGCCATGCGCCCAATCCCCCCTAAGGCGAAAGCCTCGGGGATCGTGCCGTCTATGCCTCAAAATCCCAAAATACATAATGCCCGCGCCGGTGTCAATAGTAAAATAGCAAAATCTTCAAAAAGATAAAAGCCGCCCCGGGCCGCCCCAAATATTATATTTGTACCATAAATATTTAGAACCGTACCGGCCGACGCCGTCCATATCCAAATATTAGGGTGAGCATGGAAACCGCTAAACCGCTCATAGCCGGCCCCGCGCCCGACGCCGCCCCCCCGCCCTCAAGCGGCGGGGGCGACGGTTCCGCGCCGCCGCCGGAGATGAAGAAATTCTCTGCGTTCAGCGGCGTCTTCCTGCCCACCATCCTTACCATTGTCGGGCTCGTCATATTTTTGCGCGCCAACTTCGTTGTCGGGCACGCCGGCATCGTCTACGCGCTTGTTATACTGGTCATCGCGAAGCTTATCACATTCCTCACGGGGCTATCCATCTCCGCCATCGCCACCAACACCGAGGTCAAGGGCGGGGGGGTCTACTACCTCATCTCCCGCTCGCTCGGGCCGGAGTTCGGCGGAGCCATCGCGCTTACCATATTCCTGTCGCTGTCGCTCTCCATCCCTTTCTACCTCATCGGTTTCGCCGAGGCGACGGTGCTCACGTTCCCGTGGCTCGACCCCTACTACGATCTTATAGCCTACGCCGTCTTCGCCTTCACCGCCATTTTGTCGCTCCGCGGCGCGGCGGTTGTGCTCAAGGCGCAGTTCCTAGTGATGGTGATACTCGCCCTCTCCATAGCGGCGTTCACGATAGGCGCGGCGATTAAATTCGACCCGCAGGTATTTTTCGAAAACTTGGGGCCCTCGGGGGACTCCAAATACACGTTCTGGGTGCTCTTCGCCATTTACTTCCCCGCCGTCACAGGCATCTTGTCGGGGGTCAACATGTCCGGCGACCTGAAGAACCCCGCGCGCGCGATCCCCTCCGGCACGCTTTTAGCCATCCTCGCCGGGCTTGCCGTCTACGCCGTGCAGATAGTCTTGTGCGGCGGCGCTACCTCGCGCGCCGACCTTATCGAAAAGCCGTACGAGAGCCTTGTAGACCTCTGGCCCTACTTCACAAGCGTCCTCGTGGTGATGGGCGTCCTTGCCACCACGCTCTCCAACGCGCTCGGGACCATCCTCGGCGCGCCGCGCGTGCTGCAGTCGCTTGCGCAAGATAAGCTGCTCAAGCCCGTAAACGTCTTCGCGAAGGTCACGCCGCAGGGCGAGCCGCGCCGCGCGCTCCTTTTTACCATAATCATCGGTTCCGCCGTCATGTACTTCGCCTGCCGCGGCGGCAGCGGCGGCGGTTCCCTCAACATGATGGCCGCCGTCGTCTCCATGTTTTTCCTGTGGACCTATGGGATAATCAACCTCGCCGCTTTCGTGGAGTCGTATAGCCGCAACCCGTCGTTCCGCCCGCGCTTCAAGCTCTTCCACTGGTTCGGCGCGCTCGTCGGGGCCGGCGCGTGCTTCGCCGTCACGCTGCTCATCAACTTCACCGCCGCTATCCTTGCCGGCGCGTTTTTCGCCGCGGTCTTCTTCTATGTCCGCAAGTACGTCATGTCCGCCTCTTTCGGCGACGCGCGCCGGGGTTTCATATACTCGCGGACGAGGGACAACCTCCTCACGCTCTCGTCTTTGCCCGTGCACTCCAAAAACTGGCGCCCCACCGTGGTGGCTTTCGCCGGCGACCCGAACAGCAGGCTCCCTCTGGTGAAGTACGCCGACTGGCTCTCCAGCGGCCGCGGCATCCTCACTATCGCCGCGATGATAAAAGGCGACTTCAACGAAATGGCCGACGCGCGCGCCTCTATGGTCGATGCCTTAAACGGCTTCTTAGCCCAAAATAACATCAGGGCTTTCCCTGAGGTCTTGGTAACGCCCGACTACGACACCGGCATGAGCCACTTCTTGCAAGCGAACTCGATAGGCCCCATAAAGCCGAACTTAGCCATCTTCGGCTGGCAGAGCGACCCCGCGCGCGCCGAGCCGTTTATGACGGGCATCTTGACCGCCGCGAAGCTAAACATGAGCATTGGCCTCATCTACGGCCGCGACCTCCCCAACCCCGACCCGAGAGTCCGCCGCCACCGCCGGATAGACATCTGGTGGCGCGGAATGCGCAACGGCTCGCTCATGGTTATCCTCGCCCACCTAATCTCCCTCAATGCCGAGTGGTCGGACGCGACGATAAGGATATTGCGCGTAACCTATACGCCGGAAGAACGGGAGAAAGCGAGCGTAGAGCTGAAAGACCTGATTGAGGCGGCGCGGATGGATGTCGAGATAGAGCCGATACTGTCGGACGACAGCTTCCCGAACCTGCTGAGGCGCTATTCGGATTTGTCAACGGTGGTATTCTTAGGCTTCAGCGCCGACGACAATACGGATCCGTTGAAGTTTCAGGAGGCGTACACCGCGCTCTTGCAGGGGATGCCGACCACGATTATGATACAGTCTACGGGCGAGGCGGATTTGCTGTCATGATCGCGAAGGCTATAAAGGCGTAAAATTAGATCACACTTTTAAATGGCTAAAAAGAGGACGCGAACCCATGAAAACCGCCCTAATTTCAGGCGTTACCGGCCAGGACGGCGCTTACCTGTCGGAATTTTTACTCAAGAAAGGCTATGCCGTCCACGGCATAAAACGCCGCTCGTCCAGCTTTAATACGGAGCGCGTTGACCATCTCTACCAGGACCCCCACGAGAAAGGCAGAAAATTTACCCTCCATTACGGCGACCTTACCGACACCTCCAATCTTGTGCGCATTATACAACAGGTGCAACCCGATGAAATTTACAACCTCGGCGCGCAAAGCCATGTGCAGGTATCGTTTGAAGTCCCCGAATATACCGCCGATACGGACGGCGTAGGAGCTTTACGGCTGCTGGAAGCTATACGGATTCTCGGGATGGAAAAAAAGGTGCGCTTTTATCAGGCTTCTACCAGCGAACTGTTTGGCAAAGCGCGGGAGATTCCCCAAAAAGAGACGACCCCTTTCTATCCTCGGAGCCCCTACGCGGCGGCAAAACTCTACGCCTACTGGATCGTTGTCAATTACCGTGAATCTTATGGGATGTACGCGTGCAACGGCATCCTCTTTAATCACGAAAGCCCAATCCGAGGGGAGACCTTTGTAACCCGGAAAGTCACCCGCGCCGTCGCGTGGATTAAATACGGCTTGCAAGATAAACTCTATATGGGGAACATAGGCGCGAAACGCGATTGGGGCTTTGCGGGCGACTATGTCGAACTTATGTGGCTTATGCTCCAAGAGGAAGAAGCGGACGACTATGTTATGGCTACCGGCGTAACCACCACCGTCCGAGATTTTATTACTATGGCTTTTTCCGAGGCGGGCATCAAAATAAATTGGCAAGGCGAGGGGGTCAATGAAAAAGGGGTTGACGGCGATACGGGCAGAACCCTTGTCGAAATAGACCCGCGCTATTTCCGCCCTGCGGAAGTCGATATCTTAATCGGAGACCCTTCAAAGGCTTTTTCCAAACTTGGCTGGAAGCCCAAAGTGCAGCTCCCTGAACTAGTCAAAATGATGGTCGCGCACGATGTTAAATTGGCCGAAAGGGAGTTGCATTTGAAAAACGGCGGCTATGCGGTCAAAAACTATTATGAGTAAAGATGGTGTTATCCGGCGAGGTTAAAAGCAGTGCATTTCCGATGCGCGTCAATACATATCAAAAACAATTAGCGTATTTCTTGATATGGATATGGTTCTCGAATGCCAACCATATGGCGCGAAAGTAGGAATAATGATGTTGACGGCGTTTGCAGTGTTTGCAACGAATTTGCAATTCATAATGCCAACAATGAAGCATTTTAACCTATATTAAAAGAGGATTCTGTGCGCATCAAAAGAGCGTTGTTTCGGGCTAGCATTGTTTTTGCGGTTTCGGTTTCGTTGCCTGCAGTGGCTTGGGCTGCGGATGGCGGCAGCTTTACCGATGCCAGAGACGGTAAAAAATATCGTACCGTAAAGATTGGAAAACAGACGTGGATGGCGGAGAACCTAAACTACAAAACCGGGAACTCCTTGTGTTATAATAACGATGAATCGAACTGCAAAAAATACGGCAGGTTGTACGATTGGGGAACGGCGGTTAAGGCTTGCCCGGGCGGGTGGCGTTTGCCGGATACGGCGGGGTGGAATAGGCTTATGGCTGCTGTTGGCGGGGTAAGGAAAACTGAGGTAGAGGATGACGAGGTAACGTTCGTTTACGATGATTTTGCTGGTAAGAAGCTTAAATCAAAAAGCGGTTGGGAGGGTAAAGACAACGGCACGGATGAGTTCGGGTTTTCGGCTTTGCCCGGCGGCTACCGCTTCTCCGATGTCAGCTTCTGCAATGCCGGCATCTACGGCCTCTGGTGGAGCGCGACGGAGTACGGTGCTGGCAGCGCTTACTTCCGGAGCATGGACTACGACGACGACGGCGTGGTCGAGGACAACGGCGGCAAGAGCGGCGGCATCTCGGTGCGGTGCGTAGCCCAGGACTGAGTGCGCCGGTTCGGCGCGATTAACATAGCGCGGTGCAACTCCGCGTCCGGCAAAGCGTAGCGAGCAGCCGGTACCGAGCCCTTGGAGCCGAAGCCGCGAGGTTAGGTTTAA
>JAIRUL010000189.1 GCA_031254445.1 Chitinispirillales bacterium | reverse complement strand
CCGCTGTACTCGGAGGCCATGGCGAGTATCTGGCTCTCGTAGCACGGTATGCCGAGCTCGCGAGAGAGGTCGAGGCCGATCTCTTTTCCGCCGCTGCCGAAGCCGCGGGCGATTGTTATGATGTAGGTGTTCATGGTGGTTGGGTCTCCTTAAAAATAAAAATCAAAATAAAAATAAAAATCAACGTCTACACAACACTGTAAAGCATCCTTGCATAACTCGGATACGGCCAATATTTACTAGCCGTAAGCGCTTCAAGCTTGTCGGCTATTTGCCGCACATCCGACATCGCGCCCGCTACCGCGTCGCGGTAAAAACAAGCGTGGGCGAGAGGGTCGCGCTCGTCCTTAGGCTCGGATAGCGCCTCTTCGAGCGTGTCTAGCCGTTTAAGCAGGCTAGACGACAAAATAGAGATGCGCCCTAGCAAATTCTCCTCGTGTAAAGAATCTATCCCTTCGCAGGTCTTTTTTAGCGCTAGCGCCGCCATTAGGTCGTTTTGATAATCTATGCAGGCGGGAATGACGCCGCCCTTAATCATATCGATCATCGTAAGCGCCTCTATGTGCAGCGTTTTGACATAGGACTCAAGCAGAATCTCGTAACGCGCGTATAGCTCGTTTCCGGTTAGCACGCCGTGTTTTGTGAAGAGCACCATGCTCTTACCGGACACGAATTCCGGCAGCGCGTCCACGGCCGCCCTCAGGTTAGAGAGCCCGCGCTTGTGCGCCTCCGCGGCCCACTCCTTGGAGTAGTTGTTGCCGTTAAAAACAATCCGCTTGTGCTCGCGGAAGGTCTTTTGGATAAGCGCCGCCAAATCGCGCTTGAAGTCGCTCGACTTCTCAAGTTCGTCCGCGAACTCCCGCAAGGCCTCGGCGACCACTGTGTTGAGCACGATATTGGGGCCCGCGACAGAAAACGACGAGCCGAGCATACGGAACTCGAACTTGTTGCCCGTAAACGCAAACGGCGAAGTGCGGTTGCGGTCGGTCGCGTCCTTGGGAAAATGAGGCAGCGCGGTAACGCCGATCTCTATTTGGCGTTTGCCGCCGCCGCGGTACTCCGAGCCCGACTCAATGGCCTCCAAAATCTCCGTCAGCTCCTCGCCGAGGAAGATCGAGACGATGGCCGGCGGTGCCTCGTTCGCGCCGAGCCTGTGGTCGTTGCCGGCGCTTGCCGCCGATGCCCTGATCAGGTCTTGGTGCTCGTCCACCGCCTTTATCACCGCTACCAAAAACAGCAAAAACCGCGCGTTCTGGTGCGGCGTGTCGCCCGGCTCCAAGAGGTTCGCCCCGCTATCCGTGGCGATAGACCAGTTGTTGTGCTTGCCGCTGCCGTTGACGCCCATAAACGGCTTCTCGTGGAGCAAGCAGGCAAGCCCGTGCCTATCGGCGACGCTCTTCATTAGTTCCATGGTAATTTGGTTGTGGTCGGTGGCGATGTTAGCCGTCGTATGCACGGGCGCGAGCTCGTGCTGCGCCGGGGCCACCTCGTTGTGCTTGGTTTTCGCGTTGACTCCGAGCTTCCAAAGCTCCTCGTCCAACTCCTTCATATACGCGGCCACCCTCGGCTTCAGGCTGCCGAAGTAGTGGTCTTCCAGCTCCTGCCCCTTAGGCGGCGGCGCGCCGATGAGCGTCCGCCCGCAGCATATAAGGTCGGGGCGCTTGAGGAACATCCCCTTATCAATTAAAAAATACTCCTGCTCCGGCCCGACCGACGACATCACGCGCTTAGTGCCGGTGTCCCCGAAGAGCCGCAGGATGCGCTGCGCCTGCCTATCGACGGCCTCCATGGAGCGCAGAAGCGGCGTCTTCTTGTCGAGCGCTTCGCCCGAGTACGAACAAAACGCGGTGGGGATGCACAGCGTTCCGTCTTTTATGAACGCATACGAGGTAGTGTCCCAAACGGTGTACCCCCGCGCCTCGAACGTGGCGCGCAGCCCCCCCGACGGGAAGCTGGAGGCGTCCGGCTCGCCCTTAACGAGCGCCTTCCCCGAAAACGCCATGACTGCGGCGCCCCCGGCCTCCGGCTCGATGAAACTGTCGTGCTTCTCCGCCGTGGACGCGGTCATGGGCTGGAACCAGTGGGTAAAGTGGGTGGCCCCGTTCTCCATGGCCCAATCTTTCATAGCGCAGGCCACGGCATTGGCGATGTCTTGCTCCAAATGCGTACCCTGCGACATAGTCTTTCGTAGCGCCTTATAGATATCCCTAGGAAGCCGTTTTTCCATCACCTCGTCGCTAAAAACCAAGCTCCCGAAGATATTCGAAGTATCTTCCATCCCCAAACCCTCCTTAAATTACAGCAATTTGACCCCTGCCTCCCCATAATCATAAAAAAGCATATTTTACACCTACTGAAATACCGCCGGAGAGCGCGTTTTTCCGAAAGGACGCAGTAAAATAATATATTTTTGGAGCCGTGTCAAGGATTTTGTAAAATTTTTGTAATTTTAGGGAAAACCGAATTGCTTAAACAAAAGTCAAAAGATTAAATTCAAAATCTTTAAAGACTTAAAGGTTTTGACTTATATGACGCATAATATATATTGTATTATGCTATGATATGCTTATTGACGGCACCTATGAATTTTATTTTCTTCGGCGCGGACGGCCGCTTCCGTCTGTTCCGGCACTATGGCGAGGGGTATTTATGGCTGCGGGGCAAGAAAAAAACAATCAAGTTCAAGACATTATTTACGCTATCCTC
>JAIRUL010000293.1 GCA_031254445.1 Chitinispirillales bacterium | reverse complement strand
GTCAAGATCGTAAAAAACTTCGTCGTCGGCAGAACCGCCACGGTTGACGATCTCTTCGACGAGGAGCATTTCGACGCGGTGTTCGTGGGTTCCGGCGCGGGGCTTCCGTCGTTTTTGGGGATAAAGGGCGAGAACAGCATCGGCGTGTACTCGGCGAACGAGTACCTTACGCGGAGCAATCTGATGAAGGCTTACGCCGACAACCCGTCGACGCCCATCATGAGGGGCAAGCGCGTGATAACGGTCGGCGGCGGGAACGTGGCCATGGACGCGGCGCGCACCGCTCTGCGCTTGGGAGCGGAAAAGTCGATGATCGTCTACCGCCGCGGCGAGGCCGAGATGCCAGCGCGCGCCGCCGAAATTCACCACGCGAAAGAGGAGGGGCTTGAGTTCCATCTACTCTGCAACCCGATAGAAATCATCGCCAAAGAGGGCGGCGCTGTAACTGGGGTAAAGTGCGCGCGCATGGAGCTCGGCGAGGCCGACGCGTCCGGCAGGCGGCGCCCGGTGGTTGTTGACGGAAGCGAATTCGTCTTGGATTGCGATGTCGTGGTCATAGCCATAGGCAACAGCCCAAACCCGCTGATACCAGAAACCACGGCGGGGTTAGAGGTCTCGGCGAAGCGCGGGACGATAACGGCAAACGAGGCGGACGGGCGCACGTCTAAGAAATTCGTATATGCCGGCGGCGACATAGTAACCGGCGCGGCCACGGTGATCTTAGCCATGGGCGCTGGAAAAGCGGCGGCGAAGAGCATTGCGGAGGATTTGGTTGGAGTGGAATAAGGCGGCTGTCAAATGATTACACGCAGCGGGCACGGTGGATCGTCGCGTAAACGTTTTGAGCCGCTCGCCGCGGCTCTAGCCTTTACCGTATTATCGCTATTCCCGCAAGCGGCGTCAGCAAACGGCGTTGTCTCCCCGCAAGTCTTCACGCGAGGCAGCTTTGTCTATGCGGTTGACGAGAGGCAGATAACGTTTCTCTCTATGGACACCCGCAGCGCCCACATCCTTTATTCCGCCGACGATTCGCTCTTCAACATTGCCTCGGCGGTACGCTTTGGCGATATTATATGGGCATCGAACTATATGGGCGCGGTTGTCGCCGTAAATATGCAGACCGGCGCTATCGAGGATTTTTCTCGCGGTGTTACCGGCGGCGGCGGATGTATTGATATAGATAGGCGCTTTGTTTGGCTTGCTTCCGGCGATACGCTTTACCGCATGGACTTGACAAGCCGCGAGTGGGTAAAACTGCCCATCCCCGCAAGGCGCGCGGAGGAGGTTCGCGGGCTTATCAGCTTCAACGATCAGGTGCACGTCGTAACATCAAATGCTGTGTACGTGCTGACCACGGCGAGCGACGATTGGGTCGCCGTCCCGCATAACGGTTTTACTCTAACGCCCGGCGACTTCCGCCGCGCCGGCGACGCCGCTTACCTTACACAGGAGAAAGCGCTGTACCGGTACGATCCGTCTAAGAGGCTTTTTGCCAAGGCCGCGGCGAAAGATAAGATACGCGCCGTAAATTTCGCTTCCGACCGGATAGACGTCGTCGCCGGAGACCGCATCTACAACTTTAACGATAGGAACTTTTTTTTAGAGCCGCAACCCATAATTCCGATGCTGCGCGGCATCCGCTCAATCGCCCGTTTGGACGCGTGGACTGTCGGCGTTGTTGACAAGGGGCTGGCGATATACGCTTCGCCGTTCAATTTTAGCATAGCCCCCTATTCTAATCACGTAAACATCGCCCGCGATGCCTTTGCTTTTAGCCACGACGGCCAAATAATCCTCTATACGCGCGGCGGCTTCGTTATCTACAGCCCCGACCGCAAGCTGTGGAGCGCCGTTCGCGCCGTTAGCAGGGAGAGGGCGCGAAAGGGCCAATACGGGTGGGACGAGAACGGCGCGCATGTCAATTTTTCCGAAGAGTACCAGAGTACGCCGACCGGAACGGTGACGTTTAGGGCACATCCGAGCATGACATATACGGATACAAACGGTACCGCGATTGACCCAATAACTCCGCTCGCCAACGCCACGCTTAACCTGCGCACGGAGGATCGGGACGGACGCATCTTGGACATCACGGTTGACAACGCGGCAACCACCCTGCCGCCGCAAAAGGGGTTTTATTACAAAGGCGTAGACGGCGACATTTTAGATCACGCCTCTTTCGGCGTACAGGGCACAGGGCTCGCTCGGAGCGCCGTGAGCCCAAACGTGGTCACAGAGGGCGTATCTGCGGCGTTTTCGGGAAAAACCGCAGTTGACAACAGGGACCGCAGTTTCGTAACCGCCGCCGCCGGCAGCGGCCACATTCTTTCGTCAACGTATTGGCGCGGCTTCTGGTACAACTCAAGCGGCGTCTACTACATTCAAGGCGTGAATGAAACGAGAGACGTTGCGCCATCAAGCGTTAAAATGTACATTGACGGCATCCCGCTCCCGGAAACGGACTTTATTTACGACCCGTCAAACCGCGCAGTGCGCCTTCTGCGACGGGACAAAGCGGATCCGACGTCCGTAATACAGGTAAGCTTTTCCGAAAGGCAATGCCCGAACGATCGAACCGCATTTGAGCCCCTCCCCAAAAGCCACTTTGGGCAGTACAATTTTGTTGAGGGCGCAGTCTCGCCGCGCCGCTGGATGAGCGCGCGCGCAGGATTCCTCACTATAGACAGGGACAGCGGCGACATGGCCGCGATGGTTCTCGCCGGCATACCGATAGAGTGGCGCGGCGCAAATGGCCGCTCGGCGCTAATTTATCCGGAGGCCGCCTACGACAGCAGGCTAGGGACGCACTCCGCCGGCGTAACGGCGGGCGCAAGCAACGGCTTGGCGTTCGGCTCGTATAGGGGCCAGTGGGTGGGGGACGGCTTTCAGGGCCTAGATAGACCGATGTTCACCGACCAAGGCCTGCGCGACGAACACGAGGTCAATATCGGATATGATTTGCGCGATAACCTTAGGGCGAGTTGGCGTCAGATGCATAGGCGCACCGAGTACAACGACCTTTCTAGTTTTGAGCTGCACACTTCTTACATAGGGGACGCCCTGCCCGATATAGAAATGTCCGCATCGAGCCGCTTCTATGACACCCGCCCGGGCTTAGAGTACAACAGCAGCCTCAACAGCCGCAAGGAGTCGTTTATGCTGCGCCTCTCCGACCTATCATCGCGCCGCTTAAGCGACATGAAAGGCTTGCACAGCGTGGGCTACGATTTCTCGTGGACAGAATACGCGAGCGGTTCGAACCAGCGCGGGCGGGTGGTGTACGGTTTAGCAAACATATCCCCATTAAGCTCGCTCACATTTACGGGTACGGCGACGTACCGCCTCAACCCGTTGGATTACGAAATACGCAGCGAGTTCAACCCACGGCTCACCGTAAACACGCGCGGCCTCCCGCGCGGGTTCGATATCAGCGCGGGGCACGGAGCCTATGTCAGCAGCCTCGCCGTCACCGGAAGCAACTTGAGCGCGTCGTCGTACGTGAACGGCTACTTCTATCCGGGAGAATATACGGACGCCCTAGAGCGAATCGCGCTCTACGCATCATACGCAAGAGAAATGGAGGCGCATCTCCCCAAAGGGGCGCCGCCCCTGAAGTACGCGTTTCTTTCGGACAACGCGCTAACTACCTTGAAATTGACCGCCCTCGAAGCCGGCCTCCTATATTTCCCAATTGACAACCTGCTACTAAGCACCCTAAACTCAATGTCCCATAACATAGACTCCAGCTCCGCTAACTACAGCACAAACGAACTGGCAAAGATGTGGTTTGAAAGCGGCAGCAGCATAGAAGCGGCGCTCAACATCGGCAAAACCCCAAACGCGCTGGGCTTAAACGCCGACGCCCTCTACGAACACCGCTGGGCGAGCGGCCTATTGACCGGCGCCGGCGCATTCGGAGCGCGCCATGAGGAAAACAACAGGGCGGCCTTAAACGGCGGCCCGATCTTAATGGCCTCGATAACAAAAGACCTTAGCGGCTACATAAGGAGCATAGAAAACAGCCATTACCTGCGCGCAACGCTCAACCGGGGAGATATCTCAAACCCCGACCTGACATACTCCCTATACCTAAGGCTAAAACTCCCCCCCAACATCTCCTTAACAGCGGAAGCGCGCATGGACCTAGAGAAAATGAAAAAAGCCAATATCGCCGCAAACCTATATTTGCACGCAGGCTTTTAATTGTTTTGTTGACTTTGACTTTGACTTTGACTTTGACTTTGACTTTGACTTTGACTTTGACTTTGAAATCAAAAGATAAAAGTCAAAATCTTTTAAATCTTTTTCAGACGAAGCCTACGGCTTCATAACGTGTGGCGGCTAAAGCCG
>JAIRUL010000143.1 GCA_031254445.1 Chitinispirillales bacterium | reverse complement strand
TTTTGACTTTGTGTGGCGGCTTTAGCCGCCACACGTTATGAAGCCGTAGGCTTCGTCTGAAAAAAAATTTTGAAAGATTTTGACTTTTATAGGCTTCGTCTGAAAAAGATTTAAAAGATTTTTAAGCTTCGGCTTCGTCTGAATATTATTGTAAGCATATTGTAAACATTTCACAACGCAGTGCCCCGTCCCCGAAAGAATATTAAGCTTTGCCCCAAAGCCATCCGTCCATAATATATATTTATTACGTACATAATGTACGCATGGCCTTGCTTTTGCCGCGCCGATGAGTTATATTATATGAAAGTGTTTTGGGTTGTGGTTATACGTACCTAATGGCATTGTGTTTTAATCGCTACGATATTCAAGGGGGGTGGTTTTATGACAAGCATGGCGCAGTTGGGAGATCTAATGGCCCAAGCCTGGGTCTCAATAAGGGAGTTGGCGGAGAGCCACAAGGAGACGGAGCGCGTCCTAAAAGAGAACGCCGCCGAGGCGAAGCAGCGCTCTATTGAGGCTGATAAGCGTATAGCCAAATTGGAGCGCCGCGCGGACGACATGAACCGCCGTATGGACGACGCAAATCAACGCATGGACAACACACTCCGAGAAATGGGCGACATGAACCGCCGTATGGACAACGTAACCCGGCAAATGGGCGGGCTGAACAACAGCATTGGCGAAATTGTCGAAATGATTATCATTCCGGGCGTGAAGGAAAACATGAACGCGCTCGGGCACAACTTCAACATTGCTTCGCCTAGGAAAGAGTTTTCCGGAGCCGACGGCGCTTCCCTCACGGAGGTAGACCTGCTGCTTGAAAACTGCGAAGCGGTCATGGCCGTGGAAGTCAAAACCCGGTTTGCCGTAAAATGGGTTGAGAGGCACCTGACGCGCTTAGAGCTGCTGCGGAAGAACGAGCGCATAACCGGCATGAGGGGCAAAACCATGTACGCCGCCGTTGCCGGTATGCACTTCGACGCGGACGCCCGCGAGCTTGCGGGCGAAAACGGGATGTACATCATTGAGATAGAAGAAGACTCGGAGAGGGTTAGCGTTGTCACGCCTGATAATCCCAGAACTTGGTGAGGCGGGCTGATTTTGCCTCCCCCAAGTCAAAATTTTTTAAATTCTTTTTTCAGACGAAGCCTACGGCTTCATAACGTGTGGCGCAGAGCCGCCACACAAAGTCAACGTCAAAGTCAAGCGCGCCCGAAAAAAACGCCCCGTTGTCAAATAATCCTACTTTCTAACCCGTAATAATAATGCGATGCCGAAAAAAAGTAGTTGGATTTACCGGTGTCCATATTATATATTTAGTAGCTTATGAACAAATCGAATATACCAATCGTCGAAGAGGGAAGCCTGGCGCTCTCTCTCAAGGAGATAGGGAAGTTGCAGCCTTTGACCTCGGAGCGCGAGGCTGAGCTGGCCGCGCTTATCAAGGAGGGCGACCGGCCTTCGCTTGACACGCTTGTTAAGGCCAACCTGCGCTTTGTGGTGAGCGTGGCGCGCAATTACCAGAATCAGGGCTTGTCTCTTTGCGACCTTATAAATGAAGGCAACATGGGGCTTGTCAAGGCGGCCAAGCGCTTTGACGAGAAGAAAAATTTCCGCTTTATATCCTACGCCGTTTGGTGGGTTAGGCAGGCCATTTTGCAGGCGTTGGCCGAGCAGTCGCGAATCATGCGTCTGCCGCTGAACCGCGCCGGCGCGATCCACAAGATCAGCAAGACGCAGGTCGAGCTCGAGCAGCGCTTCAACCGCCCGCCCGATACTTCCGAGATAGCCCGCGAGCTTTCGATGACGGAGGCGGCCGTGCAGGAGACGATTTCCATCTCCAACAGCCACGTCTCGCTTGACGCGCCCATAAAGGACAACAGCGGATCGACGCTAATCGACCTGATAGTCAACACGCAAGAGAGCAGCGGCCCCGACGAGAACATCCAGTCGATGTCGATGCACGAGGAGATTAGGCAGATGCTCGACGCGCTTACCGAGCGCGAGCGGGAGATTATCAAGCTCTACTTCGGCATAGACCAAGACAACGCCTACACGCTCGACGAGATAGGCCGGAAGTTCAAAATCACGCGGGAGCGCGTGCGCCAGATAAAGTCGAAAGCGCTCTACAGGCTAAAGTGCGCCCAGGGCGTGCAGCCGACGCCGCGTAGGCGGAGGGCGAAAGCGGCGGTTAAAGGATAGGGGTCAATGGTCGATGAAAGCCGCAATGCAATATCGGCGAAGCCGTTCCGCCATTGGCCATTGTTGTATCGAGCGTTTAGGATTTTGGAATTAAAGTAGCATAATATGCCCAGCGTTTATTATATTAGTAGCACGGTACACCGCAGGGAGGCGGCGCATCGTGCGTTATTTGTTATTTTTAGGACTACCTATTTCTAGGGGCAACGCGGATGAAAAGAGTTGGGATTGCTGTTGCGGCGGCGGTTTGCGCGCTTGCGGCGGGGGCCTGCGCGCCCAAGGCTACCACGGTGGACTTTAGCAACGTCCCCGATACCGAGAAGTGCCGGCACATGAAAGAGGTCTGCAAGGAGGCGCAGGCTTTTCAAAGCCAATACGAGCGCATGAGCGCCGAAGAGAAGAGGGACGCTAAGGCGATTCTCAACGCGTACATCCAGCAGTGCGAGGGCGCTCAGGAGCTGTGCAGGAAGAGCGCGGAATGATAAGCGCGCTGCTTAAGGCCGCCGCCGTATCCGCCGCCAGCGTGATGCTGGTCGCCTCGTGCACGCCGCGCCAGGCGCGCTCCGCCAAGGCCATACCCGACAGGAAGGCGGAGGTAACGCTGCCGCCCCAAGACGGGGTTGACATCGCCGGCGCTTTCCCCGACGACGCGATCATAGACGAGGAGATGCGCTTCGCAGACAGCCTGCGCCGCGCAGAGTTTGACGAGGAGAACCTTGAGGACTCGCTGGCGAGGCAGGCGGCCGAGGCCGCGCCCGCCGTCGGCGGCAAGGCGCGAATTTACCTCCAGCGCGGGTTTTTGGACGACGCGGTCGCCGAGATGATCCGCCTAAACCCGTTTGGCTACGAGGGCGGCGAAGAGCGCAAAGTCTTCAACGTCACCGACTCGACGCATAGGCGGCTTGAGTTCACGCTGGCCAAGGCGATAAAGCGCGCCGACGGCCGCAAGGTTACGGCGCTCGATTTCGTAGAGCTGTGGTCGCGCCTCCTGAAGAGCCGCCCTGCGCAGGGCCTCGCCCTCTTCCGCAACGTGCAGGGCGCGGAGGGCTACGTAAACGGCAAGGAGCCGCTTGTGAACGGCTTCACCGCGGCGGACGAGCAGACTATACGCATCCGTTTAGCCAAACCCGACCCGCTGGCGTTCCATCGTATGCGCACGCCCGTTTTAATCGGCGGGCCTTTTATGCTCGGCGCGTATTTTACGGCCGGCGCTAAAGACGGGGAGACGAGGCTTCTGCCCAACGCAAACGGCGTCTCCGACACCGCGTACCTATCGGAGTGCACCGTGCGCCTCGGCGGCGACCCCAACGCGCTGGCGTCGTTCGCGCAGGGCAAGTACTCGGCTATGGCGGTATACTCAGCCGCGGACTTAGAAACCGCGAGGACGGAGCTTGAGGGCAAAGCGTCCCTGACGAGGCTCCCCTCCGACAGGTACTTCATAGCGTGCAAATCCGCCGATGAGCAGATCCGCAAATTCGTTCACAGCAAGGCAAGCGGCTTAGACCTACTCAAAAACCACGTCAAAGCCGAAGGCGAGGAGATCTTCAGCGTAACCGCGCACAGCGCGGCGATCGACGTGCCGAAAGTCAAAACGCCCCCCCCGCAGCCGCCGAAGCCGCTAAAAATCTTTTACCGCAGCGACGACCCGATATCGGCAATAATAGCCGAAAAGCTGCGCGCCGACTTTGGGGAGGCGGGCATAGCGGCGGACTTCGGCGGCAGCGGCGCGGAGCCCTACGAGAAAGCGCTGGTAAGCGGAAAGTACGACTGCGCGATAGGCTGGGCGCCCGAGGCCGTGCTGGAAAACCTGACCGAGCAACTGCACTTCGCGTCGATATGGTTCAACGACGAAGCGGACTCGCGGGTCAGGCTTGGCGAGTATAGAGAAATCCCGTTGTTCTCTGTCAATAATTATATGTTGCTGCGGGACGATGTTCGGCTTTACGGGGATAGGGTTAGCGGCATGTGGAAAATAGGGGGGCGTTGATTTCATGCGCATCATACCCCCGTCCGCCTATCTGTCAACAATAACCGGGCTATGCCGCAACTTCCTAAGCGGCAATTCTATATACCCATTTTACGCCTCTTTCAAACTAACCTCCAAGTGCCACTTCGGCTGCCCGTTCTGCAACGTCAAAAAAGACGCTTGCCCGGATTTGCCGACCGCCGACGTTAAGGCCATCTTGCGCAACCTCTCCCGGTCGCCCGTGCTTATGACAAGCTTCGAAGGCGGCGAGCCGCTTTTGCGGAAAGATATTGAGGAGCTGCTTATTTACGCTCGCCAATGCAAATTCTACCTACTATTCACCACAAGCGTCAAAAACATATTATCATATCCTATCGATAGATATTCCCGATACATAGATTTCTTGCACGTGTCAATCGACGAGGGGCACGGCAATTTAGAGCTCTTCGACTCCATCCCCGAGCTATCGAGCCTGCCGCTTGGGCTCTCGGTTCAAACCGTCGTCACCCCCGACACAATAGGCGCGTTAGAAGACAAAGTGCGGATTTGCTACGAGAGCGGCGCGAACATCGTGATCATCCCGGCCGCGGTTATGGACAACGCGAAAAACTGCTTCCCCGACATGGATCGCTTAGAGCGTAAGGTGCGCGCCCTGCGCAAGCGTTATCCGGGCGCGATCCACACGCCCTTAGGTTTCTTCGACGCCTACCGCAAAGGCAAATGTTCAAGCGCCTCGGTAATAATAGCCCCCGACGGCCGCCTATACTACCCCTGCCACATCCTTGCCCAAAAAGGCCCGGACTTGCGGGTAACCGGTTTGTCAACGTGGCTAGCGTCGAAAGAGGCCGCTCGGATGCGGGGCGCGATGAAGCGGTGCGATAGGAACTGCGGGTGGTACCAATACTACGCGATAGATTCGTACACATCGGCATCGTCGGCAGTAGACGCGCTGCGGCCAATATTAGGGCGCCGCGCCCGGTTCGCTATGACGCCGGGCCGAGGTTCCTCAGGTGATCCCTCACGACCTTAGACCACCAGCTCTGCGTGTCCATCTTGCAGTAGGCGTTGAAAGCGTCCCTCGCTTGGGTGCGGTTCATCTGCTTCATGGAGATGTAGCCGAGGTTGTACCAGCCCATCAGGTGGTCGGGGCGCAGCTTCATGTACTTCTCTATGAGCGGGAGGGAGCGCTCGGGCTTGCCCATCTGGAAGTGGAGCAGGCTCGCGGTCCAGAGGTCGTCGGCGCTTGGCTCCGTGCCGGCCTCCTCGGCCTCTTTTATGCGCGCGGTCGTGTCGTCGAAGAGCTTGTTGAACTCTATCGAGGTCATCGTGTAGCTCTGTAGCTCAAGCGGCGTGAAAATGTCGTTCTTCGACGGGCCGATTTCGTGCTCGAACCAGTTTTTCGATTCTTTGGAGAGGATGCGGAAGCCGTTGGCCTCGGAGGTCATCCATATAATGTACTCCTTTATGAGCTTCGTTTTGAGCTGGATGATGGAGCGGATGGCTTTCAGGTCGGGCAGCTGGTTGTAGGAGGTGAGCAGCTTCTTCTCTTCGTCGACGTCTAAGCGGTACTCGATGATCCCCGTGGCGAGCGACCCCATGAAGTTGCCGCCCGGCGGAACCATGGGCAGGATGATGCAGTTGTTCTTCCAGTCGTAGATGGCGTTGCCCGTCCCCGGGATGAGCAGCACGTATGGGCGCCCGAAGAGCGGCACCCTGTCGTTGTGGAAGATGTGCGGGTCGAACTCGGTTATCTGGTTCAGGCTCTTGTTGAGGAGGGCAAGCGAAAAGACCTTGTCGCCCTCGCGGATGAGGGGGAACGGGTCTAAGCTTAAGCGCTTCGCCGAGAGGCGCGTCAGATCCCTTATGTATTCGAGGTCTTCCGTTATGCGGTTCTCTATCTCGCTTAGCGGCATCTCCGCCGACTTCTTTTGCAGGGCGCCAAGGTCGTCGGCGAGCTTCTTCTCCGCGGTTTCGCTGTCTACCAGCTTTACGAAGAGGTCATCGTGGATGGCCTTGGTCATCTTCTTCGCCTCGGCGGAGCCCTCTTGGTTGGGCAGCGCCGCTATAAACTTGTTCGCCGCCTCGAGCTTTTTCTGGAGCTCGACCTGCTGCTTGACGTGCAGGCGCTTCTCCTCGACCGAGAGGAAGGCCCCCTTTGAGATCTCCTTTTTCTTCCTGATGCTGTCTAAGAGCATGTTTTCGGTGGCGTCGAGCTCGGCAAGCTGCTTGGCGGGGTCGGTCGGGCGGTAGTGCATATTCTCTATTAAGGCGCGGCGATCGCCCTGTATGTGCTTTATTTCGTGCTGGATCTTGCTGGTTTGGAGCTGCTGCAGCTTGTACTCGTGCTCTAGCTTCTCCACCTTGTCCCCCGCCCTCGCCTTTTGCAGGATTTCGCGCAGCCACTCGGAGACGGTGCGCACCTTGATGCGGCAGCCGGAGATGTCGCAGTCCGCGATGGTGGCCCTCACGGCGGCGGCGTCTATGAGCGTACCCTCGATGCCGAAGTCTATCAGGTTGATGTTTTCCTCGATAAACGGGTTCGTGTCCCCGTTGGCGAGGATAATCTCTCCGAGGCCCTCGGCGAGCCAAGACCAAAAGGATGAGCAGATTTCGCCGACGGCGGGCTTACTCTGGGGGTCTTCGCGAAGCTGGGCGAGCGCGTTTGCGAACTGTTCGTTGAATTTCATGGTACGGCTGTCCTGTCTCCTTATAGTTGAACGGAGGCGCTGGGGGCGGTATGGCGGCAATCCCACGCCTTTTCTAAATATTAAATATAATTATTGGGCAGCGCAAAGTCTTTAAAATCTTTAAGGCCTTTTTAATCTTTTAATTTTTTTAATTCAAAATCTTTAAAATCTTTTGGGGACGG
>JAIRUL010000101.1 GCA_031254445.1 Chitinispirillales bacterium | reverse complement strand
CCCGGGAATATCAGCGGGCGCCTCGCGTTTAGGCCGTTGATTCTCGCGAGTTCGTTTACCGGTACGCCGAGCTCCTGCGATATGCCGTACAGCGTTTCGCCCTGCTTGACTAAGCGTTTGCCGGTGTACTCCGCCGTGTTGCCCCTTACCCGCTGCGCGGCCGGAGCGGATGAGGCGGGCGCGGGCGCGGTTGATCCGGTTGATGGGGGTTTAGCGGCGGCGGCGTTGCCGGATTGTTCCTGCCCCGGCTTGTCCTGCTGGTAGATGACTAGCGTCTGCTCGGCTTTCAGGCTGCGCGGGTTTGCTAAGTAGTTCCACGCCATCAGGTCGTTTACCGATACGCCGAAAGTATTTGATATGGAGTAGAGCGTTTCGCCGGTGCGCACCTTGTAGGTGATCCTTTTGCCGCTCCGCGAGGTTACCGTGCCGCGCGCGCCGCCCCCCGTTGCCCGCGTCCGCTTGGGGCGCTCCCTCTCGCTGCTGTTCAGGTACGCGGCGAGGGCGGAGGGCACCGAGTCGTTCACCGGAATCGGGATTATGACGAACTTGCCCGTGGAGATGCTGTTCGTCTTCATTTTGTTGATTTCGCGCAGCGCCTCTACAGGCACCCTGAAGTTGCGCGCTATTTGCAGCAAGTTGTCCCCGCCCATTATCTTGTAGCGGTAGAACTTGGTCTTCTTTTCGTCGGGCAGGCTGTCGTAGAACTCCTTGAACTTGCCCGCGCTCCCCTTTGGCAGGTAGAGCCGCACGTTTTTTATGTCTGGCGGCGTGCACCAGTGGAGGATTTGCGGGTTCAATTTTGTTAGCGTGTCAAGCGGCACGTCTATGCCGGCGGCTATGGTCGACATCTCCACGCAGTCGTTTATCGTGACGGTGTCGGGGTTGAAAGCCGCGCTGTCTTCCAGCGCGAACTCGAAGACGTCGGGGTTTTTGGCGATTACGAGCGCGGCAAGGAAGAGCGGGACGTAGTTCATCGTCTCCTTGGGCAGCGAGAGCGACCAATAGTCGCTGCCGTCGCCCCCCGATTTGCGTATCGCGCGCGCCATGCCGTTCTCGCCGCAGTTGTAGGAGGCTAAGGCGATGTGCCAGTTGCCGAAGTCGCCGTACAGCTTGCGCAGGTACCGTATAGCGGCGTCGGTGGATTTTATGGGGTCCCGCCGCTCGTCCAGCCAATAGTTTTGCCGCAGCCCGTAATATCTGCCCGTGGATGGGATGAATTGCCATATCCCCGCGGCGTGCGCGCGCGAGTAGGCGTGCGGGTTGAAGCCGCTCTCGATGATGGGCAGGTGCGCGAGGTCTTGCGGCATCCCCGAGTCGGCGAACATTTGCTTCATCACGGGCAGGTAGTAGCTTGAGCGGTAGAGCCAGCGGTCGAAGACGCCCTTGCGCGTTCTCAGGTAGAAGAGCATGGCGCGCTTGACGCGGTTGTTCCACACCACGGGTACGTCGTATGTGACGCCGCGCTTGTTGGAGAGGCGGGCTAAGAAGACGCTGTCTTCGGGCGATATAGTGAGCGAGTCTAAGAGCGTTTCGAGAAGGTGGCGGCTGAAGATCATTGCGGATATCTCTTCGGGCGCGGAGAAGCCGGCCGGCATGAACTCCGCGTAGATGGAGATGATGTCGGCGATGTAGTCTTGCAGCGGGAACCACTCGGCGTCGCCGCTGTCGGGCTCGGGCAGCTCGCTGTTTTTCATGAGGAATGCCGCCGCGCGCCGCAGCATGGTGTCGGCTGCGGCGAACTGGCTGTCGGCGCAGGCCTGCCGCGCCTGCCTCAGGAGGTCGTCGATGTCGGTAACGAGGTCGATGCCGTTTGAATCGTCCGCCTCCGCCTCCGGCTCGGTGGGGTCGGCCTCTTCCTCGCCCGCGGCAAGGGGCGCCTCTTGGGAAGCGCCGGAGGCCGAAAACTTTTTGACGGACGACACGCAGCCGGCGGCAAAGATGGCGGCGCAGGCGGCGCACAGCAGAAAATAGGCAAAACGCTTTGATAATGTCATAAAATAAGCGATGGGTTATTGGTTAATTAGCCGATGCCGACGCGTCAACTAATAGAAATATACGGCCACAATATAAATTTATATTGCGCGCGCGAAAGCGTGGTAAATTTTTATTCATAAATTGTTGTCGGCCCCGCCCGCGAACGGCCAATCAACCGGTTGCGGCGGACTCAGCGATAGGCGCGGCCTGAAAATTCCGCCTAAAAACGAGCGTGTGCCCCTTGCGGCTCGAACACTCGCTTTGGGCGCTGCGAATCCGATCCGTGACGCGGTCGCTGTCCGCCCCGCAATAGTTCACATACATGCGCGTCTGCGGCGAGCAATCCGCGCTGTGCTCGCAGTCGGAGCAAGAAGCTTTGAGAAATCGCATAGATGCCTCCCCTTAAAAAGTGAGTGGACACAAAAATCGTTGGTTGTTAGACGATGGCCGCCGATAGGCAAATCCGTCCGTACCAATCCATATATGTTTCTCTCTACAATAATATTACGAATAAGCCAAAGGTATTAATTAATCAAAGTGTACATATATATAAGATAACACACTATGGCTTGTATGTCAAGAAAAAAATGATACAATATTTGGGGCAAACCCGTATGTTATTGATATTAATGGTTTTATGATGTTACGAATTTTTGAATTAATTTTATTTGAAGATGCCGCGGTTTCCGTTGGCGCCTCGCTTTTCGCGCCCCGCGGGCGCATGTTTTAAAAAGCATCCTCCCCCGCTTCTTCTTTTGGGGGAGGATATAGAGCGCAAAAAACGCGCTCGCGATAAACACGGTGGGCGATAAGGCCGCCCTCGATAAACACGGTGATAGGCGGGGGCTTATCCATCGGGGCGTTGCGGGCTCCGCCCCAGTCCCCAAAAGAATTTAAAGATTTTGAATTTAAGGTTTTAATTTTTTGGCTTTAAAAGATTTTGACTTTTATCTTTTTCTGGTAATCTCCCGTAAATTATTATATAATGTAATGGTAGGCTGTAAATCGGCCGCAATCGTCGCTACCCGGCCCCGCCCCGGCTAAAACAATGCGGAGACGCGTATATCATGGAATCCAACGAAAACCCCGATATGAAGATAAAGCCCGGTATCCCCGGTATGCCCCCCCTGTCCCTGCCTTTGTCCGCCGTCCCCGATTTTTTTGACGGCGACCCGTTGGCCGAAATCGCCAGCCTCCGCCTAAAAAACCTCTATCTGCAAGAGTACGTAGACCGGATATTCGGCATCTCTTCCGCTATAATATACGTCTTAGACGCCAGCGGCCGCTTCCTCTTCGTGAACCGCGCCGTGGAGGAGATCCTCAATTTTTCGACGGAGGAGCTGATAGGGAAGCACTTCTCCTTTATCCTGCCCCCCGACGAGTACGAGCGCGTGAGCCGCGAGGTGGTGCTGCCGCGCATAGCCGGCATGCCCACGGGGGCCGAGAGTTCGCCGAAGCTCTTCGACGAGCGGCGCAGGGGCGCGCGCCGGACGCGGAACATGGAGGTCAAGCTGATGACGCGCCGCCTCGGGGATTTCCGCATCATGGTCGGCGACGTGACGGGGATAGTGGACGTGGAGGGCGCTTACGCCGTCTCGGACGGCGCTGTGCCGCCGGAAGGCAAGAGGGAGGTTTTTTTGGGCAGCCAGGGCGTTATATTCGACATAACAAAATATAAGCAGGCGGAGTTCGAGCGCCTTGAGATCCAGAAGCGCCTCTTTCAGATACAGAAGATGGACGCGATAGGAAAGCTGTCGGGGCGCGTAGCGCACGACCTCAACAACAAGCTCGGCAGCATAATCGGCACGGTAGAAATCATAAAACAGTGCATGGGCACCGCAAACCCCGCGCTGCTGTCGGCGTACTTAGACACCATACTATCGGCGTCCAAGCACGCCTCGGAGCTCTCCAACAGGCTCTCCGACTTCAGCCGCAGGGGGGAGAGCCCCTACGAAGAGCTCGATTTTCATAAGGTGATCGGCAGCGTCATGAGCTTCTTGGAGTCTATAGCGAGCAAAAACGTGAGTGTGCGCAAGGTGCTCTTGGCCAAGCGCCCAACGGTGACCGGCTCGGAGACGATGCTGCAAAATGCGCTCTTAAACTTGATAGTGAACGCTTTCGAAGCGATGAGGCGCGGCGGCGGGACGCTCACGATAGAGACCGGCAACGTGCACGTGGAAGCGCCCGTCAAAATGCAATTCCACGCTACGCTGAAACCCGGGCGCTACCTACTCGTGTCGGTGCAGGATACCGGCGAGGGGATGGACGAAGAGGTGAGGAAGAGGATTTTCGAGCCGTTCTTCACCACCAATAACGAGATAGGGGGGCTCGGCTTAGGGCTCGTCAGCATCAGGGAGTGCGTAAGGAGCCACGCCGGCGTGATAGACATGCAAAGCGAAGTAGGGAAGGGGTCGCGGTTTGACATTTATTTCCCGCAGGCGGCGGAGGGGGGTTGATGTTGAGGGGCTTAGGAAAGCGTAGGCTTGTATTAATCGGGGTTAAAGATTGCCGCGCCGATTAGCGTTAGGTTTGGGAGTGTTGTTACGGTGTGATTGATTAGCGGTTTTAAGATATTCCAGCCGCCGCCTGTTGCCACGATTCTTGCATTGCCGATACTATAGTTTCCGCATAGGCATTCGTCAACGCACCTATCCACAGCGCCTGCGGCGCCGTAGAGGATGCCGGATGCTATGCAGGCGGTTGTTGATGCGGCGGGGAGAGATATTGTTGTGTTTTTATTGACAATTATATCTGTATTGGCTGTATTGTCAACATTGCCAATATCGTTGACGATATCGCCGTTATCAACGCTGCTGTCGCTACGGTCAATACAGCGCAAATCGATATCCGGCAACGCGTCCGTCCCCGCGCATAGCGCCTTAGCCTGCATTGCGCATCCGGGCAGTATCGCCCCGCCCTCAAATGTCCTCCCCGCCCTCAGGCAGTCTACTGTAATCGCCGTCCCCGAATCGATAATGACGCAGTTTTCGCCCTTAAACAGCGCGGCGCAGGCTAGGGCGTTGCATACCCTATCCGCCCCGAGCGCTTGCTGATTCTCGTACCTGAATTCCACCGGCAGCCCGCCGCGCGCTCGCACAATCGCCACGTCGCCAATCCCGCCGTCACGAACGCAAAGCTCTTTGGCCTTGGCGGAGAGGCTTTTTACGCATGAAGAGATGTTTGCTTTGCCGATTTGCGGGTGTTCGTTGACAATCTTTCTTACCGCGCCCGGGAACTTCGCGTCAAAACCGCCGTTCTCAAAATCAACCCTGTCAACGAGCCTTAATTCACGTATGTCGACGGCGGCGATATGGGTACGCGTGCTGCCGATGTCTATAGCCAGTACGGCTGCCGGCGCGCCGTCACTCACAGCCCGCGCCCTCCAAGAACCGCAGCGTCCCGGAGGAGAGCAGCATTGACCCTTGGTTAGTCTCAAGGCGCAAGCGCCCGTCTAGTTCCACCGTGGAGAATATTCCCCGGTGTTGGCCCACTGCCGCTAAGCACCCCTTTTTGTAGAGGCTGCCGGCGTACACCGTGTGGGCGCCTTGCGATCCGTGTTTCAGGATAAAGCTGTATTCGCGCAAAATGCCCTCGAGGACGGCGCCCGGCATATGTTCATCCCCCGTCTCCATCAGCACCGACGTTGCTTTTCCGCGCAGCTCCGCCGGAAAGTCGTCCGCGGCGATGTTGATGTTTATGCCGAAGCCGATTATCAGCGCGTTCGGGTTTTGGGTCGCGTTTTCTAGGAGTATGCCGGCGATTTTCTTGTCTCCCCAGTAGATGTCGTTGGGCCATTTTATCGATATCGGCGCGCTGGGCGCGGGCATGCACTCGCAGAGCGCCTTGCGGATGCTAAGGCTTATCGCGCGGTTGTGCTCGAAGTGGGTAGAGATGTCGGCTATGCGCGTGATGATGGTCGCCCACAGCCCCCCGGCGTGGTCGGAGAAGAAGGCGTTGCCGTCCCTGCCCCGCCCGCCGCGCTGCCTCTTGGCCCTGATTACGGTCAATTCTCCCCGCGAAAAGTTATTTGCGCGGGCGCGTGTTGAGCCTGCGCCGGGCTGTTCGTCCTGCGGATAACAACATAGGGATTTAGCGTAGCTGTTCGTTGAGTCTATTTCGTCAAGGTAAACGTATCGCATTATAGCATTACCAAGTGGAAGTCTAACGCCGGCGCGCTGTGGGTAATCGCGCCGGACGACACGAAGTCCACGTTTGTTGCGGCGATGTCGGGCAGGATGCCGAGCGTTATGTTGCCGCTTGCTTCGAGCTGGATGTTTAAGCCCGATACGTCGCGCTCGTCTACGCAGAGCTCTATCTCTTTTGGGCTCATGTTGTCGAGCATTACCCTATCCGGTTTGAGCTGCAGGGCCTCGGTGAACTCCTCTACGGACTGCACCTCTATTTCGATGAGCGGCGTCTCCTTGCCGCCGCGCCACTCAAGCGTTTTCGTGAGCGCGGGCGTTACGCCGCCGGCGCGCTTTACGTGGGTGTCCTTGATTAGTATCATGTCGTACAGCCCTGCTCGGTGGTTGTCCCCGCCGCCGTGGCGCACGGCGGCCTTTTCTAAGGAACGCATCCCGGGGGCGGTTTTCCGCGTGTCTAAGAGCCGCGTCTTGCCGCCGCCCTCTTTTAGGGCGGCGGCCATTTTAGCCGTCTCCGTGGCGATGCCGGACAAGCGCCGCAGGAGGTTTAGGACGGTGCGCTCGCCGGCGAGGATAGGCCGCACGGCGCCCTTTATCCGGCAGACAACTTTCCCGGGCTCTAAGGCGTCGCCGTCGGCGCAGTAGATTTCGGTTCGCGTAGCTTGCGTTATCGGCGATAGGGGGGTGATTTGCGACAAGTACGCGTCGACGAGCTCGAAAAGCGGCGCGACTAAGGAGATGCCGGAGAGCACCCCCGTCTGCTTGCAGCGGATGAGCGCCTCCCCCTCGTCGTCGGCGTCGAATATGGCTTGGGAGGTAATATCCCCCTCGCTCCCCAAGTCTTCGGCGAGCGCGCTCTTTATCAAGTTGGCAATATCGTCGTTTATAGCCATAAGCTGCCTCCGTTAGCCCACCATTCCGACCATGTCGAACATCGGCAGGTACATGGCGATAAGCATGCCGCCGATGATGATGGCGAGCAAAACGATCATTATCGGTTCGATGACGGAGGTGAGCGCCTCCACCGCCGCGTCGACCTCCTCCGCGTAGAACTCGGAGACCTTTTTGAGCATGCCGGAGAGGTCGCCGGTTTTTTCGCCTACTGAAATCATGTGGATAACCATGGGCGGGAAGACGCCCGTCTCCTGAAGCGGCTCGGCGATGGAGAGCCCGCCCTGAATCTTGTCCACCGTGCGCATTATGCCTATCTCCAAAACCTTGTTGCCCGCAGTTTTGGCGGTGATGGAGAGCGCTTCTATGATGGAGACGCCGCTTGAGAGCAGCGTGGAGAGCGTTTGGGCGAAGCGGCTGACGGAGCTCTTGCGCTCGAGGTCGCCGAGAACCGGCGCTTTCAGCTTGAGCTTGTCGATGTTGACCCTGCCGCCCGGCGTTTTGTAGTATTGCAGGAAGGCGATGGTGGATCCGACCGACACTATTATAAGCAGCCACCACCACGCCAATAGGAGGTCGGAGAGGTACATGACCACCTTCGTAGGCGTGGGCAGCGACCCGCCCATGTCGATGAACATCTGCGCGAACGTGGGGATGACGAACGCGAGCATGGCGACCGTGGCGCCGGCGGCCACGATGGCCACGATGGCGGGGTAGGTCATGGCGCCCTTGATCTTGCGCCGCAGCGCGTCGGCTTTCTCCTGATATTCGGCCAAGCGGTTGAGCACGCCGTCTAAGTTGCCCGATTGCTCGCCCGCCGCGACCATGTTGCAGTATAGGGCGTTGAAAGCCTTGGGGTGCTTGGCCATAGACTCGGCCAAGTTGTTGCCGCCTTGGATGTCGCTCGATACCTGCTTGACGGCGGTTCCGAGTTCGACGCTTTCGGTTTGAGCGCCCAAGACGTCTAAGCACTGGACGAGCGGCAGCCCCGCGTTCACCATGGCGGCGAACTGGCGCGTGAAGCGCGATATGTCCTGCAGCTTTATCCCGCTGAAAAGCTTGGGCATCTTGATGTCCATGCCCTTGCTCCGAAGCGAGGTCGTGCGAATCCTCTTCTTGCGCAGCATTAGCGCCGCCTGCTCCTTATTGGTCGCCTCGATCTCGCCCTTGACCTGCTTGCCTTCGTTCATGCCTACGTATTCGAATTTTGCCATTGCGGGAGCCTCTTTCTATATTTAATCTTTTAATCTTTTAAATCTTTTTAAGGCTTTAAAGTTCCCCAATCAACTTCTTCAAACTATCCGGCTCCGGGCTTCTCCCGAAAGCGTCCTTTTTGCTTATTAGGCGCTTGTTGTAGAGCACGGCTAACTGGCTGTTCATTGTTTGCATGCCGTGCTGCTGGCCGATTTCTATGATGCCTTGCAGCTGGTGCACCTTGTCTTCGCGGATCATAGAGCGCACGGCCATCGTGGCCACCATGATTTCGCAGGCCATCACGCGGCCGCCGCCGATGCGCGGGAGGAGCGCTTGGCTTATGATGCCCTCCAGCACCATGGATAGCTGCGCGCGCACCGTCTCTTTCATGTCGGCGGGGAAGACGTCGATGATGCGGTTTATCGTCTGCGCGGCGGAGTTCGTGTGCAGCGTGGCCAATGTTAAGTGCCCCGTTTCGGCGATGCTAAGCGCGGCCTGAACCGTTTCTAAGTCGCGCATCTCGCCGATGAGCACCACGTCGGGGTCTTGGCGCAGCGCCACGCGCAGGGCCGCCGCGAAGCTCTTCGTGTCCTGCTGCACCTCGCGCTGGTTGACTATGCACTTCTTGTGCTTGTGCACGAACTCGATGGGATCCTCCACCGTCAGGATATGCCCCTCGCGCTCGCTGTTGACCTTGTCCACCATGGCGGCCAGCGTCGTGCTCTTGCCGCTGCCCGTGGGGCCCGTGACTAAAACAAGCCCGTTGGGGCGCTCGGTGAGGTACTTTACCACCGGCGGCATGCCGAGTTCGTCTATCGACTTGATGTTGTTGGGGATTTGGCGTATAGCCGCCGTGCAGCAGCCCCTCTGCAAGAAGACGTTGGTGCGGAAGCGGGCCAAGTTCTGTACGCCGAAAGAGAAGTCGACCTCCTTGTTCTGCTCGAAAGATTTCCGCTGAACCTCGTTCATGACGCTGTAGGAGAGTTTGAGTACGTCGTCGGGCGACAGCTTTTCGGGGGAAAACGGGACCAAGCGGCCGTCGACCCTAAAGAGCGGGGGGGAGTCGGTCGTAAGGTGCAGGTCGGAGGCCCGCATATCGACCATCTTTTTGAGCAGTTCTTGAATGTTCGTCATTGCGCATATCCTTTGTTTTTAAATCTTTTAAAGTCAAAGTCTTTTTAAAATCTTTTTC
>JAIRUL010000025.1 GCA_031254445.1 Chitinispirillales bacterium | reverse complement strand
GTAGTCGTCATCGCATAACAACAACTCTTTAAATTCATCCCGCGATAGGGTTTGCAACGATTCTAATTTATCGATCAAATCTTTCATTTTCGAATGCGCAATCTTAGCGGTATATTTAGCGCCATTAACATTGTCCGCAATTTAAAAAACAGCAACCGTGTTTAGGCCGCAATGCTTTTCAGCCGTTCAAGCGCGACCCGAAGCAGCGAGCGCGGGCAGCCGACGTTCATGCGCTGGAAGCCTGCGCCGCCCATGCCGAATGTCGGGCCGCTGTTAAACCACAATTTGGCTTTATCGGTAACGGCGTCGTCTAGTTCGCGCGGCGCCAGCCCAAGCGCGGAGAAGTCAAGCCACGCTAGGTACGTGCCCTCGGGTTCGACGAATTTAATCTTAGGGGTATGGGCCGGCAAAAACTCTCGTATAAGCGACATGTTGCCGGATAGGTAGCTTATAAGTTCGTCAAGCCACTGCGCGCCGCCCTCATACGCCGCTTTGCACGCGACTATGCCCATAACGCCAGGTTGGCTCAAGCCGATGCTTGCGTACCCGTTTCTGAACTCGCGGCGCATCGAGTCGTTTGCGATAAAAATATTCGCGTGGGGCAATCCAGCGAGGTTAAACGTCTTGGAGGGCGCGGTGCAGGTGACCGTTATGCCCGCAAAGCGCTTATCGAGCTCCGAGAACACTAGGTGGCGGTGGCCATTGTAAACGAAGTCTTGGTGAATATCGTCGGAAATAACGACAACCCTGTACTTTAGGCAAATCTCGCCCATTCGCATCAGCTCGTCGCGCGTCCAAACGCGCCCGACCGGATTGTGCGGGTTGCAGAGGATGAACAGGCTCGCGCACCTTGCTTTCGCTTCAAAATCGTCAAAGTCTATCCCGTACTTGCCGTCGCGATACGTTAGTTCGTTGACTAAGAGTTCCCGCCCCGTGTGCTTGACGGCTGATTCAAAAGGATAGTAGACCGGCTGCTGGATAAGCACGCCGGCGCCGCGCTTCGTGAACGCGCGGACGGCGATGTATATGGCGTTCACCACGCCCGGCGTTATCGACAGCCACTTCTGCTCTACGCGCCACCCGAAGCGTTTTTCAAACCACCCCTGCACGGCGGAGAAGTACCCGGCGTCAGGCTCCGAGTACCCGAAAATCCCGTGCCTCGCGCGCTCCGTAAGCGCGTCCTGCACGCAAGGCGGCGTTGGGAAATCCATATCGGCAACCCACATAGGGAGCGCATCGACAGGCTTGCCGCGCGTGCGCGGGTCGTACTTGACGCTGTATGTGCCGTATCTGTCTACCACGCGGTCGAAGTTGTATTTCATGCAAAGCGATCCAACCGTTAAACGGCTTAATTAAGTGGATACAATATCGCGTTTTCCGAACCTTTACCCCAAAAGCATGCCGACAGTTAATATATATAACCGCTGTCCGGAAATGCAAGTGGAAAATTATTTTTTATGTACACATCAGCCTCAAAAACTCAAGCGAATTGAACCCTCCGCGCATGTCAAAATGGCGGCGGCAGTACGACAGCAGCTGCTCGGTCACGCGGAAAGACACGCTTTTGTCAACAGCGCCGGTTAGGCCAGCGTTTATAGTTTCGTCGACAATCTTGACAACGCCGGAATCAATGCCGCTCGCTTTGCAGCTCTGCGCGTCTATGCCGAAACCAGCAAGCCGGCAGTAGTCGCTGATAAAGCGCCACAGCGCCGGAAATAGGGCGTTTGAGCTGGCTGCGCCGTCCGTCTCCGCCAAAAAATCGACAATCAGCTCAAACAGCTCCGGGTGCGGCTCAGACAGCGTTATCGATTTCAGGTACAGCTCGAGGGCGATGTCGCGGACTGCGGATTTCGTTATGCTTGACCTGATGTTTGGGAAAAAATTGGTCACGTGCAATCCGCCGAGCGTGTGCAGTTCGCGGTTCGGCCTATAGTAGACAACGGCCTCTAAGAGAAAACCGCGGTCAAGCGGCGCTGCCGCCGGCTTTCCGCTCCGCCGCGCGCCCTTCGCCATCCCGTGCACAAGCCCGTGCGCGCGGGTGAAGAGGCGCATAATACAGCTTGTCTCCCGATACGGCGCGACGGAGAGGATGACGGATTCTGATTTTTCGGCGCTCATATTCGCGCCCCCATTGCTATTTCTCCTCCACGAATTTGATAATCTTCTCGTCCTTGCGCGCCATGCCGAGCTTCTCCCTCGCGACCTTCTCGATATAGGCGGTGTCGCCCTTAAGCCTCTCAATCTCGGCCCGCAACGAATCCGCCTCGGCGCGCGCGCCCTCGATTTTTTGCGTAAGCTCTTTATCTTGCCGATAGGCCCGGTACATATCCAAAAAGCCCTGATTCCCTACCGTCAACGCAACGAGGAGGGCGATTGCCGCCGCCGCCGCAACGGCAATGACGGCAATCCGCTTTTTTTTCGCCGATAGGTTCACAGCGCCCGCCTAAACTGCTGCCCCCCGACCTGCGCCACAACGCCTTTCAGCTCCAAGCTCAGGAGAATCCCCAGAAGCTGCGGGATGCCCACGCCGCACGCCTCCGATATTGTATCGACCCGCTCCGGCTCGCCGGAGAGCGCGTCCCACACCGCAAGCTCGCCCTCGGGGAGGGGCGGCGGCGCTTCGCTCCGTATCCCGGAAGAGGGCGCGGAGAGCATCGGCGCGAACGTCGTCGCCGAGATGTGCTCGAAAACATCCGCGGAGGAGCGCACCGGCACCGCGCCCTCCTTTATCAGCCTAAACGTCCCCGCGCTCATAGGCGACGTTATGGGCCCCGGCACCGCAAACACCACCCTGTTTTGCTGAAGCGCGTTGTCGGCGGTGATGAGCGCCCCGCTCTTTTCGCCGGCCTCGACGACAATCACCCCGCAGGAGAGCCCGCTTATTATGCGGTTGCGGCGCGGGAAATTGTAGGGTTCGGGGATAGTCCCCGGGGGAAACTCCGAGACAAGCGCGCCGCTCTCGCATATCCGCTCCGCAAGCTCCTTGTTTTCGCTCGGGTAAACGCGGTCGATCCCGCAACCCAAGACCGCGACCGTCCTCCCGCGAAGTTCGAGGCAGCGCTCGTGCGCAGCGGTGTCGATGCCGCGCGCGAGGCCGCTCACTATCGCCGCGCTTGGGCAGAGTTCGGTTGTCAGAGCGCGAGCGCACGCTATTCCGTAATGCGTGGGGTTGCGCGTTCCCACTATAGCAAGCGCGTGGCCGCGCAGCGCGGCGAGGTCGCCCTTGACGTAGAGTACGGGCGGCGGGGCGAAAATCTCCTTTAGGTATACCGGGTAACCTTCGTCGGACTGAATGAGCGCGGAGACGCCGCTCCCGCGGCAGGCTTCGAGCTGCTCGCGGGCGGAGCCGATAAGGTTTTTTGCGTTGCGAAATTCTTTTGCGCTTTGGGGCGGTACGAGCTTGTTGTCCAATAAAAGCGGCAGCGGCGCTTCAAGCGCGCCCTTGGGCGTGCCGAACGCGTCTACGAGCCGCTTTATGCGAGCCGGGCCGAGGCCGGCGATGTTGTTTAGGGCTATCCAATATTCGTGCATTAACTATAAAATATACATCATGCCGCTAAACAATTGATTTTCGTTGAAAAAATTATTATATTATTAAACAGTATTGATTTTTCGTAAATGCCTTTACTATAATTATTCCATAACCCAAAACCGCTCCAATACAATTTTCGTGTTTCCCGATAGGGGAAAATTTATGACTGCCGATGCTAAAACTATAGTTTTACGGGTCGCCGGGATGTTTTGCGCGCACTGCGAGGAGACTATCTGCGGCACCCTCTCCGCTGTGGAGGGGGTGGAGTGCGCCACGGCGAGCTATAGCCGCGGAACCGCCACCGTCACATACGACCCAAGTCGGGTTACCCTCGATGCTGTCTCCGCTGTTATCAACGGCTTAGGCTATGATGCGCAGGGTGAATATATCGCTGCGCGCGCCGGAATCGACTGGAACCGCGCGGCGGGGATGATGGTCATTATAGCGGCTATCTACATCGTCCTGCAGCAGTTCGGGCTCTTGAACATGCTCGTCCCGTCCAAGCTCGCCGCCGTCGACATGAGCTACGGGCTTATCTTTTTGGTCGGGCTCTTCACCTCCGTCCACTGCGTCGCGATGTGCGGCGGGATAAACCTCTCCCAGTGCGTGCCGCGCGCGGGAGGCGATGGGGGCGCTAACGCCGCCGCCCGTGAAACCAACGCGAATGCCGCCGGCAATAACAGCGGCAGGGCGGACGCCGCCGTTTTGGGCAGGCGCTTTTCGTACCTATGGCCGTCTATGCAGTATAACGCAGGGCGCCTGATATCCTACACGCTTATCGGCGCGGCCGTCGGGGCGGCCGGCGCGGCCGTTACGTTCTCTATCAACGCGCAGGGCGCCCTGAAGCTGATCGCCGGGCTCTTCATGCTCTCCATGGGGATAGGCATGCTCGACCTCTTCCCGCATATGCGCCGCTTCGTCCCCCGCATGCCGGCGTTCGTCTCGCGCTGGGTCGGCGCGGCGGACAAAAAAGGCCCTATCATCGTCGGCTTCCTGAACGGCTTTTTGCCCTGCGGCCCGCTTCAGGCCATGCAGATATTCGCCCTCTCCACCGGAAGCGCCGCAAAGGGCGCGCTCTCGATGGCGCTCTTCTGCCTCGGCACCGTGCCGCTCATGTTCGGCCTCGGCGCGTTCAGCGCGATCGCCGGGAAAAAGTCCTCGCGGAAAGTCATGGCCGCCGGCGCGGTCATGGTCGCCGTCCTCGGCCTCTGCATGCTCTCGCAGAGCTGGAACCTCTTCGGCCTAACGGGGGTCGGCGGAGTGCCCCTCGCCTCCGCCGCGCGCCAAAACAGCGCGGCCCCCTTGGTCGACTTCGCAATAGACAGGGGCCCCCAAATCGTAAACAGCACCCTCCGCTCATTCTCTTACCCCTCGATAACCGTAGAAGCCAACCGCCCCGTCAAGTGGATAATCGACGCGCCGCCCGGCAGCATAAACGGGTGCAACGACAGGATATTCATACGGGAATACGGCATCGAATACAAATTCCAGCCCGGCGAAAACGTCGTCGAGTTCACGCCGAGCAAAGTGGGGAAAATCCCATACACCTGCTGGATGGGAATGATCCCCGGCACGATAACGGTGGTGTCAAGCGGCGCAGCCATCGGCCAGCCGGCCCCCGTTGAGCCGTCCTCGCAGGCAAACCCCCGCCGGGGCGCCGCGTGCTGCGAACCGAGGGGCGCGGAGACGCTCCAAATAGGGAATTGATTCTGCCGACGCGCCAAAAAACATTAACGCGCTTGCCGCCGTGGCGCGCGTAGCCGCGGCGGCGCGGAACCGGCGGACCTTGGCTTGCATTCCTTTTTGGCAAAAAACTATTTTTATATTGACATCGGATGAATATCATGCTACAATAACACATAGTATACATATCTGTTATTCGTCCCACAGCCGACGTTGTCTTTAATGAAAAAGGCCGGTAGCCGCATGGAAACAGGGAATCTACAGGCGCAGACGCTCTACATAGGCGGGATGACCTGCGTGAACTGCCAGAACGCGATCGAGAGGGCGCTCGGGGGCATGGCGGGCGTTCACGGCGTCTCCGTCAGCTATAGAAAGGGCACGGCGGAGGTGACCTACGACGCTTCCGCCGTCGCCATGAGCGATTTACGCGCGGCGGTCGAGGGGCACGGCTACAGGATCTTGGAGGGGGGCAAGGAAAAGGCTTCGGCGTCGAAGATAGCGGGGGCAGCGGCGATCATCCTCGCCCTCTACATACTGCTGCGCATGTTCAGCATGAGCAGCCTCGCCGCCTCTTTCCCGGTCGCGCAGACAGGCATGGGCTACGGGATGGTGCTTGTCATCGGCCTTGTAACGTCCGTCCACTGCGTCGCGATGTGCGGGGGGATAAACCTGTCGCAGTCGATGGGCGGGGTAAAGGCGCGGGCGAGCGAACGCGTCGAATCGCCGGCGTTGTCAAATGACAATGCAGGTGAAGGTATCGGCAAGAATATTAGTGTTGATTCGCCATTAAAATCAACGTCCAAGTTAAGCGATAATATCAACCCAAACCCGCCGTCCAATCTTTCCCTGCTGATTCCCGGCGCGCTGTACAACGCCGGCAGGGTTATCTCTTACACCCTTGTCGGCGCCGCCGTAGGCGCGCTCGGCTCCGTTATCGCAGTGTCGTCGCGCTTTCAGGGGATTGCGCTGCTGCTTGCCGGCGTTTTTATGTTAATTATGGGGGTAAACATGCTTGGGATATTCCCGTCCCTCCGTAATTTTATCCCGCGCATGCCGAAATTCTTCTCCAAAAAAATCGACGAGCGGAAAGCCGGCCGCGGCCCGCTCGCCGTCGGCTTTCTGAACGGGTTTATGCCGTGCGGGCCCCTGCAAGCCATGCAGCTATACGCCCTCTCCACCGGAAGCGCGGTGCAAGGCGGCATCTCCATGTTTCTCTTTTGCATAGGAACCGTCCCGCTGATGTTTGCCGTCGGAGCCGTGAGCGGAATCCTGAGCGGCGTAAAGGGCCAGGCGTTTTCCCGCCGCGCCATGCAGGCCGGCGCCGTCTTGGTCGCGGCAATGGGGCTAACGATGTTTGCCAACGGCTGGAACCTTGCCGGGATCGCGAGCCCGATTGACAGGATGGCGGCATCCATGTCCGCAGATCAAGGCAACGAGGCATTTACGCCGATAATCGAAAACGGCGCGCAAATTGTTACGTCCTCGCTGCACCCGAACCGCTACCCGGCGATCACCGTGCAGCAGGGCATTCCGGTGCGGTGGACCATCGACGCCGCGCAGGGCAGCATCAACGGCTGCAACAACCGCATCATAATGCGCGAACACGGCGTCGAACACACGTTTTCGCCCGGCATCAACGTAATAGAGTTCACGCCGAAGAACGCGGGGCGCTTCCGCTACTCCTGCTGGATGGGCATGATTTTCGGCACGGTCACGGTGGTCGCCGAGGGCAGGAGCGCCGCCGACGCGCCGCGGGAGCCGGACGACGCGCCGCTGCCCGCCGGGGTGGCTATCCCCACGGAGAAAATCGCGTTAGCGCAGCTGTCCGGCAACGCAAACGCGCAAACCGTAACGATACGCCTGAGCGACGACGGGTTCGAGCCGGCCATTGTCGTGATGCAAAAGGGTATCCAAGCGCTTTGGAAAATCAACGTCGAATCCGCAGACCCGGGCAACAGCCAAATAATCATCCCCGCCTACTTCAGCAAGGTGGGGATGAGGCTGGGGGAAAACGTGCTGCCGCTGAACCCTACGGTAAATTTTGAATTTTCTACCGGGGACAATATATTTTACGGATACGTAAAAGTGGTGGACGATATCAACAGCGTAGACATAGAAGCGGTAAAAGCCGAAGCCGCAAGAGCCGAGACGCTGATTTACCCCGACGCGTATTTTGACGCCGGGAAGGGCGGGGGCGGGGGACGACAAGGATATGAAGAGGGCGTTTGAGGCGAGAGAGCAAAATAAAACGCTGGCTTCGTGGCAATGCCGGAAAATAAAGATTAAAAAAGAGGCAGGCGAGGATTAAAAAAATAAGAGGGCAGGGCAATGACATTACATGAAGCCTATCTAAAGGCAAAAAGGCAATTTGAAAAAGCGTTCTTTGGGCGCACCGAAAAACATGAAGCGGTTTTGCTCGGTTGCTCTGATTTTTGACTTTAAAGATTGTATTTTCATATCATATACTCCGGCGCCGGGTTCGCCCTCGCCAAATGCAGCACTTCTAGTATGTCGCGGCGAATCGATAGGAACTCGATCCCTCCTCGGTGGCGCGGGTGGGGGATTTTTACGCTGATGAAGCCTTGGATTTTGCCCGGGCGCGGGGTCATTATCACGATGCGGTCCGACAAAAAAATCGCCTCGTCCACATCGTGGGTCACTAGCACCATCGTTGTGTTGCGCTTCTTCCAGAGCTCCAGCAATTTGCATTGGATGTCGGCGCGGGTTAGGGAGTCTAGGGCGCCCATGGGTTCGTCTAGGAGCAGCACTGCGGGGTTATTTATCAGCGCGCGCGCTATGGCCACGCGCTGCGCCATGCCGCCGGAGATTTGGTGGGGGAAAGATTTCTCAAAACCGGTTAAGCCTATTAACTCTATATAGGTTTTCACATCCGCTTTGCGCTCCTTGTAAACGCCCCGCGCTTTTAGCCCCGCCGATATGTTTTGCTCGACAGTCTGCCACGGGAAGAGGCTGCCCTGCTGGAAGACGTATCCGAGCTTTTGCGAGGGCCTAGCGATGCGCTCGCCGTTTAGAACGAGTTCCCCCGATTCCGGCGCGTCAAGGCCGGCGATCATCCGCAAGAGCGTTGTCTTGCCGCAGCCGGATGAGCCGATGATCGACACGAACTCGCCCCTCTTAACGCTAAGACTTACGTCCCGCAGCGCCTCCACGGTGTTCCCTTCGGCGTCGGTGTAGGTGCGGGTTACGGAGTCTATTTTTAGAATCTCGCCGTCTGATGATGGCGAAGGATTTTCGCTTCTGGCGATGTCCGCTCTTTTTGCCGAAGTGTCAATATGCGGCCGGTTTATGGCATCAATCCCCAATCCCCCTATAGGCAACGGCTGTACGCTCATGACTTCACCATCCCTTTCTGCCATCTAAGCACGCGGCCCCGAACCAGTTCGAGCGCGCGCATTATCACGCTGAATAGGATAGCCATGACGACTATCGCCGCAAAAACCTTGTAGTAGGCGCTCCAGACTTTCGACGCGTTGATGTAGTACCCTAGCCCGCCGGGCTGGCCCATCATCTCCGCGATTACGAGCGTAGTGAAAGCGAACGCGGTGGCGGTCGAGATGCCGGTGAAGATGTTCGGCATGGCGTGGGGGATGGCCACGCGGAAGACTAAATACGGCGTCTTCGCGCCGAGCGTGCGCGCGGCTTCGAAGTAGGTCTTAGGCGTGCCGGAAATCCCCGCCGCGGTTAGCGATGCCACGGGGAACCACACGCAGATAATTATCAGGAACGCGGCGGCGGAAAACGGCGTTGGGAAGAGGGTGAGCGCAAACGGCATCCACGCAACGGCGGGGATAACGCCTGTCGTCTTCAGCACAGGGTACACCCAGTAGTAGGCCTTGGGGAACCACCCGATGAGGATGCCGGTCCCTATGCCGAAAGCGACGCCGGCTAAGAACCCCACGGCGAAGAGGCGCAGCGAGTAGAGGGTGTTTTGCCAGATGTAGCCGCCCTCTATGAGAAACGACTCGATTATTTTCGCGGGGCCGGGGAAAAACGGTTGCGGCAGCAGGGATAGCTTGGTGCCGAAGATGTCCCAAAGCGCAAGCGCGGCGCCGAGCGCAAAGAGGAACGCGGCGCGTTTCGCGTATTTCGCCCTGCCCGAAGGCGCGAAATACGCGAATATTCCGCCGCCCGCGTATAGCGCGATAAGCAAGGCTAACGTTAAGCGGTACGCGCCGTTCATGTCGAGCGTTACTCCTAGCGCGGTATACTCTTTGAACGCCGCGCTATGCGCCGCCTGCGGGAAGAAAGCGTTTGCAAGGAGCGCCAAGAGAAACCCCGCGACGCTTGCCGCCATCATCCAAATAAATTTGGCATTTGAAACCGTTTTGTTGGCGGCGCTTCCGCTAAAAACCAGCGCCGCGCCGCCGCTTTTCTTCCGTAGATTCACAAAAACCGCTCTTTCTACTGGCCTTGCGTCAGGTCAATTTTTTGATACGCCTTCTCGGTGAACGCCTGCGGGTCGGTGGTCAGATACCCGATATCGTGCAGCGCCCGCGCGAAGTAGAGCACGTCCCCGCCGACGTCTTGGTGGTTGGACTCGCGGTTGTGCGCCGACGGGTAGGCGTAGCTTTTGACAAGCTCTTCGGCAAGCTCCTTGTCTTCGATGGCCGCATATTTTTTGTCGGTGATGATGTCCACCGCCTCCCTCGCATTTTTGCTTATCCAGTCCTGCGCCTTGTTGTACGCGCGCAAGATCGCCGCGACCTTCTGCGGGTTCGCTTTTAGCACCTTGTTTGACGCATAGAGAAAGCAGCAGTACTTTCCGGCAAACGCGGGGTCGGTGGAGAGGTCGAAGATGATCTCGGCCTTGCCGGCCTTAGCGGCGATGGAGCCGAGCGGATCCCACATGGCCGCCACGTCGATGTCGCCGTTATAGAGCGCCTGCAGTTCCAGATTGCCGTCGGAGAAGGGGAGGAATGTCACCTGCCCCTTCTCCGGCAGCGCGGAAACGCCCGCCTGCTCGAGCCAAACGCTCGCGACCTGATGCGGGGTGCCGCCGATCTCGTCCACGCCGACCTTCTTTCCTTTAAGGTCAAGCGCGGCCCTAATATCGGAACCCGGACGGACTACGAATTTGATGCAGCCGTTGTGCAGCCCGTCCACGACCTTAACGTTCACGCCCTGCTCGATGGAGGGGAAGAACTGGAAGTCGCCGTTGACAATAGGGATCGCGCCGTTGTTCAGCCCGATCTTCTTTGTCTCAATGTCGGCGGAAATCAGGTTGACGTCAAACCCCTCCTCGGCCAAAAACCCTTTTTCGTAGGCGATGTAAAGCGGCGCGTTGCAAAGCGCGCCGTCCTTGCCCGGGATGTCTATTTTACCGAACTTGAACTTGCCGTCGGCAGGCTTGCCCCCGCAGAATAGCAGCCCAGCGGCAATGGTAAACGCGAACGCCGCAGTTAGTACGGCGGCATGGATCTTCTTGACTTTCATTTGCAATCCTCCTTTTTTTATTATGGATAATGATAACGTTGCCGCTTTACTGTTTATGCGCCCCAGCGTGGCGCATAAGGGGGAGGCAGACACCGCCTATGCCGTACCGGCTTTCGCGCCCCAAAGGGGCGCATGTTTTAAAAAGTATCCCCCCGCATCTTTATGTGGGGGGATATTGACAGGGGGGCTAATTTATCGGGGCGTTACGGGGCAGAGCCCCGTCCCCAACAGCTTTAAAAGATTTTGACTTTAAAGCCTTCGGCCTACGGTCTCAGGCTTCTACCCCGCCGCCCTTTGAAGCGCCGGTTCAAAGCCCACGCCCGTTCCCGCCGCCCTTTGAAACGCCTGCTCCAAATCCGCGATCAAATCGGCCACGTCCTCCAGCCCCGCCGATATCCTTATTAGGTTCTCCGGAATGTCCACAGCCGCCTTCTCGTCCACCGTGAGCTCCCCGTGCGTTGTCTGCGGCGAGTTGACGATGAGCGTCCTTGCGTCGCCGATGTTCACGTGGTAGTGCAGGAGTTTCACGGAGTTCAAAAACGTCTCCCGCTCTTCCTGCGTCCCCTTGAAACCAAACGCCAGAAGACCGCCGGCGCCGTTTTTGAAGTCGCGCTTGTAGCGGTCGTGGTAGGGGCTCGAACGTAGCGCCGGGTAGCGCACCCACTCTACGGAGTTGTGGGCATTTAGGTAATCCGCTATCGCCGCGGCGTTGAAGCTCTGCTTGCCGAGCCTTTCCGAGAGCGTCTCCAGCCCGATAACCGCGAGGTAGGCGTCGAACGGCCCTAGCGCCGCGCCGAAGTAGTTTAGGTAGTTGAGGCGGACCCTCGTGGTGAACGGGTAGTCGGGGAAGACCTCTAGGTAGCTGCGGTTGGCCTCGGTCTCCGGGTCGCGCAGCGTGTAGTACTTCTCGCCAAAGTGCGGGAACCTGCCGCTCCCTTCCCAGTCGAACTTCCCGCTCTCCAGAATCAGCCCCGCGATGAGGTTGCCGTGCCCGTTTAGCCCCTTAGTCGCGGAGTATACCACTATGTCCGCGCCGTGTTCGATTGGCCTATAGAGGTACGGCGTGGCTACCGTGTTGTCAACCACGAGCGGGATGCCGTGGTCGTGGGCCACCTTCGCTATCGCGTCAACGTCGAGCAAGACGGTGTTCGGGTTGCTGATGCTTTCGATGTATATGGCTTTTGTGTCGGGTTTAATCTCCTCAGCCAGCTTTTCGGGGTTGTCGATGTTCTTCGCGTAGTCGAACTCGATCCCGAACTTAGGGTAAACCTTCTTGAAGCTGTCGTCGCTGCCGCCGTAAAGGTACGGCGACGTGAGGATCCTCCCGCCGCCCTCCGCGAGGTTCAGGAGCGTGTAGCTAATAGCCGCCATCCCGCTAGAGAGCGCTATAGCCGCGCTCGCGCCGTCGAGCGCGGCCACCCTCTGTTCGAGCACCGCCACCGTGGGGTTGCCTATGCGGGTGTAGAGGTTGCCCTCCTCGGAGAGGTTGAAGAGGTTCTTCGCGTTCTCCACGTCGCGGAAGTCGTAGGCCGCCGTCTGGTAGATGGGCGGCGACACCGCGTAGTTGTGCTCTTTCGGTTCGTACCCGGCCCTGACTCTTTGCGTATCGAAGCGGTACGCGGTTGTTGCTGTTGACATTTTTTCTTCCTTTCGTTTGTTGATGTTGACTTTGACTTTGTGTGGCGGCTCTGCGCCACACGTTATGAAGCCGTAGGCTTCGTCTGAAAAAGATTTAAAAGACTTTGACTTTAAGATTTTAAAGATTTTGGCTTTATATCTCCCAAAGTTCCCCAAGCAAATTCACATCCCTAATCTCTGCAAGGATGCCCTCCACCGTCCCCGCAGCCTCAAAGACCCTCTTGCCGTGGCTAATCATAAACGCCGCCGCGTATTGGCCGATTTTGCTTGCGAACACCGCGTCGCAATCGTTTAGCGCTTTCAAAAGGTGGTCGAAGCCGCCCTCGCATCCGCTTTGGCACATTGCGGTCGCGTCGCGGGCCCCGATGTAGCTGTGCCCGTTGTGTTCTATATCGTAGACCTGAAAGTAGCGGGCGGAGCCGAAGTGCTGGTCGATGTACTCGCCCGTGCTTGCAAACGCGACGCGAAAACTCATTTTGCCCCCTCCTTATTTATAAGTGGCTAATACGGTGTTATAAATATCTTCTATCACGCGCAGCCCGCCGGAAAAACCGGCGTAGTTGCTCGTCAATACCAAGCGGTAGGGGGACGGCGCCGAGGCGGAGAGGAAGTCGTAGTCCTTTTCCCTCGCCAGCTCCTTGTCCCAGCCGCTCCCGATAATCAACCCGCGCCCCTTGTGGCTGAGTTTGCGGATCGCGTCTTGCGCGAGCCCCGCGTCGGGTTCAAAGATGACGGGGATCTCGCGCTTGTCGGATGTCGACGCGATATCGTCCGCTATCTGCTTTTTGAACTTGTCGGGCGTGTTGTCGGTTATGAACTGCTCTTTCGGCACGATGCCCACCTCGTGCAGCAAAAACTTGCTGAGCGCGGCGACGTAGCCGGCGTCGTGCAAGATGTGGACGTGGTTCGGCAGGCCGTACCGGAATTCCATCAAAAACGTCGCCAAATTATCGATCTCCTCATAGTAGGCGTGGCTTTCGCGGGTTATGAACGCCTCGGCTTTGTCGCGGCTTATGTCGGCGCCTTGCAAGAGCGCGAAATCCAGTACTTGGCGCAAAAATTTCTCGGTCTGGTTCGCGCCTATGGGAATGTGCGGGAACCACGTATACGGTTGCCCGTATTTTGTTTTCAGGCTGTCGGCGATAGGCAGGCCGTGCCACGGGGAGACCAAAATGTTGAAATTCGCGCGCGGAATGCGCTTCCACTCGGCGACGCCGCCCGACTGCGGGCCAAATAGGATGTGGGCTTTTAGCCCCAAGCCCTCAAGCAGCCGCTTGTATTCTCCCAGATTGCCCTTCCAGAACGGGTCTTGGTAGGGCAGGGAGGCGAAGACGTTTACGGTCTCGGACTCGCTCCGGCTCTCGTTGCCGTCCGCGAACGCGTCGACGTACTGGTCGACGATGGCGTTGACCACGAGGCTGTGCGCCTCGTAGTTGCTGCACTTGAACCCCGCCGTCTCGACCGCGACGATGTGCTTGCCCTCGGCGCGGAACTCGTTTGCCAGCGCGTCCACGTCGTCGCCCACGATGCCGGAGGTGCATCCGGTGAGGATCACCTGCAAGTCGGTGTCGAGCACCTTGTACGTGTTGGCGACGATGTCGCGCAGGCGGTCTATGCCGCCGAAGACCACGTCTTTTTCCAAGAAGTTGGTGCAGGGCGTCGTCGACCCGCCGGCGTACCCCGTCGCGCGCTCGAAGAAGCCGCATATCATGTCGCCGCAGCCCGGCCCGGAGTGCAGGATAGGCACCGCCCGAGGGATCGCCACGACGCTCTGCATAGCGCCTATCGCGCACGTGTAGCGCTCTTGTTCTATGACTGCGTTCATGTTATTTAATCGCCGCCTTTCTTGTTATTTCTGCGTTTTTTGGCCGTTTTTGGCTTTTTTAAGCGTTTTGGCCTTATTTTTAGTCGTTATCTGATAACACATATCTGTTTACTAAGTTAAAATAATATGCGGGAAATGGGCTGTCAATAGAAAAATGAATTTTTTTGTTTTTTTTGAAACAAGATTCCGCAGTTAAAATTTGCATTTATTAGTATTTGAGTATTATTTTCAATAGGTTACGTGTATTTTTAGCCCTTATCCACCTTCACCCATAAGGTGAACGCAATGGACTACCAATTTGACACCCCCGGCGGCGGTTTTAGCGTCGAGCGTAGCGACAAGCACCTTACCACATACGGCGGGATGGTGGCGTTCGCCTCGTTTTTGGATCAGCTCGGCATAATAGATCGATTGGTAGAGGCTTGCCCGGTGACTCGTACCAGCAACAACGCGACGCCGGTACGCGACATATTAATCGGCTTCATCCTTACCTGCATCCAAGAAGGCAAGCGTTTCAAGCATATCCGCTCGGTGCAGGACGATGCGGCGTTGGCCAAGATATTCAAAGCGGCGCGGCGCATTCCTGGCGACGACTCGGTTCGCCGTTTTTTCGAAAGCGTCGACAGCGATGCCGGGCGTAAATGGATGCATCAGGTCAACGGCATAATATATGGATCGCTGCCCGCACCCTGCATATTAGACTGGGATTCCACGGTAACCACCCGCTACGGCGAGCAGGAAGGCGTCGAGGTCGGCTATAACCCGATGAAGCGCAACCGCGGCAGCCATCATCCATTGGTCTGCTCGGTTGCAGGGATCAGGCTATGCCTCGACATGGAGTTCCGTCCTGGGAACAGCGGTTCCAGCAGCGGTTGGATAGAGATGCTTGAACAACTGCTTAGCCGCTTGCCGCCCGATAAGCGGCCATCCTTGAACCGTGCCGACGTTTCGTTTTGTTCGGAGGATTTCGCTAGTTGGCATGAAGAGCGCCCGGAAGAACGCCCTCGGTATCTGTTCAAGCTAAGGAAAACCGCCCGCGTGATGGAGGCAATCAATAACGTGGACGCCAACCAGTGGCAGGGCGCGGCCTCTTTCGGCGTCCTTCAAGTTGCAGAAACGATGCTAAAGCTACGTGGGTGGAGTCGCGAGCGGCGCGTCGTCCTTGGCCGCAGGCTGGTAGCCGAACAAAGCGCCGAGGAAAGCGGGACGCTGTTCGGCACTTGCCGGTATGAATACTCGGCGTGGGTAACAAACCTGACCAAGCAGCAGGCGGACGCTTTTCAGGCGGTGGAGCTGTACCAAAAGCGCGCCGACTGCGAAAACATCTTTGACGAACTGAAAAACCAGTGGGGGTTTACGGGGTTTTGTTCTCAGCACAGCAATGTAACGGAACTTGCGGCTCGCCTGACGCTGCTGTCGTACAACTTGTGGAGCTTGTTCTCGCGCTTTTTCAGCGGCCGCAAGCATCAGGAAGCCCAAACATCCAGAAGGGACTACTTGCTGCTAGCCGGGCAAATGGTGGAAACCGGACGCGAGAAGCACATGAAACTAGCCGTCAACGATACCCTATGGCAGCGCATAGAAGAGGGATACCGACGACTGCAAATATGGCTAAGGCTAACTGCGCCGCAGTTGGGCAGGCATCATAACAAATTACAGGCACTTGTCAACTCGGTGATGCCGGATTACGGGCTATCGCCAGGGTTTAACTGCGGATTTTAGGTTTAA
>JAIRUL010000016.1 GCA_031254445.1 Chitinispirillales bacterium | reverse complement strand
GCAGCTGTGGCAGGTCACGCACTTCGCGTCGTTGCACACCATCTTGTTCGAGTCGGGGAGGTACTCGTGCGCCTCGTTCGCGCACTGGCGCTCGCAGGCGCGGCAGACGATGCACCTGTCGTAGTTCCTCGCGACTTCGTAGTCGGGATATAAGAAATTCACCGCCATTATGACACGCCTCCGTTCAAGCGGGCGATAACCGGCTGCCCGCCCCTGGGCGACCACACCTTGTCTAAATTCGGCTCGATTATCCTGATAGCCGCCTCCTCGCTAGCGATATACACCGTATCGCCCCTCTCCCCAACCACCATGCTCCGCAGTTTCAGCCTATCGTTCAGCGCCATAAGCCCCCCCTCGAAGCCGACTAAAATCGAAAACGGCCCCGTGATCAGCTGCGCCGAGAACGCGATGCGCAGGTACTCGTACTCATCCCTCTCTGCGGGCGGCATACGCTCTATGGTCTGCCAAAACGGGGCGGCGATGACGGAGGCTATCTCCGTAAGGGTAAGGGACTTTTTCCGGTGCAGGTAATCTATTATATAAGTGATGACTTCGGTGTCGGTTAGAAGCGTGCACTTGTAGCCGTGCATCTCAATAGCGCGCCGGTTCGCGTCGTAGGAGGATATCTCCCCGTTGTGCACCACCGAGTAGTCTAAAAGCCCGAACGGGTGCGCGCCGCCCCACCAGCCGGGCGTATTGGTCGGGTAGCGCCCGTGCGCCGTGAAGCACCAACCCTCGTACTCGTCTAGCTTGTAAAACCGCCCAACGTCTTCGGGGAAGCCCACGGCCTTAAAAGCGCCCATGTTCTTGCCGCTCGAAAAGACAAACGCGCCGCCGATTTTCGTGTTTACGCTGAACACGCACTGCGCCGTGAACTCGCGCTCGTCGAGCTGGCTCTCGGAGAGCTTTGTGGGCAGCGGCGCGACAAAGTACCGCCAAATAAGCGGCTCGTTCGTTATCTCCTTGATCTTCCTCGTGGGTATCTTGGAGAGGTTGATGATGTCGAAATGCTCCTCTAAAAAATCCTCGCACTCCTTCTTGCAAAGCGCGGAGTCGTAGAAGATATGAAGGGCATAGTAGTCCTTATACTCAGGATAAATTCCGTAGGCGGCGAAACCGCCGCCAAGGCCGTTCGAGCGGTCGTGCATAACGGAGATGGACTTAATAATGTCCTCCCCGCTTATGCGCCTCCCGTCCTTGTTTATAACTCCGGATAAGGCGCAGCCGGCCGGAATCCTAACTTGCCCTTCTCTCAACATCTTTTTCCTCGCATAGTCGTTGTTTTTATTGCATGATGCCACGGTTCTCGGATTATATGCGCATAATCCATGAAAATACTAATATACATCATGGGGTGAAAAATAGCAAAAAAATATTTATGGGCGATCAGGGTATGGGTATTTTCGGCTTTTTTTTCGGTAAATTTGCGCTATTGCCGAACCCGATTAGCAGTGGGGAAGCGCCCAACGAAAGACACTCCCCCTCATGCGGTCATTACGGATTTAACGATTATCCCGGGTATACCACTTCCGCCCGTTTAACCTTAAAGGTCAGAGGCTTCTGCGCGCCGTCGCGTTTCACCTCGAGAACTACCTCGGAGCCGACGCTTCCCCGGAGTTTCCCGACCAATGTCTCAAAATCGATGCCGTTCGTGTTTAGCTTATCGATTTTGGTGATGACGTCCCCGCTTAAAACGCCTTTCGCAAGCGCGTCGCTCCCGGCCAAAACGTCAACGACTATCAATTCGCCGCCCTCTGTTTTAACCTGCAACCCCACGCCGCCAAACCTCTCTTCCCCGATTGCCCCGCCGACGAACAAAAACATCAGCGCCAAAAGACCGACCGCAACCGCTGAGGTACGTCTTAACATGATACAGCCTCCTTTTTTAATGGTGAAATCCGGCGATTTGTTTCAAGGTTTAATTTTAGGGAATATTCAAAATTTTCCTTAAACGATTTGCAATAATAATCAATATTCATTAAATTATATAGAGTTTGGCGCGGCGATTTCACTGCCTCGCCTGAAATGCCTTAATTACTGTACTGCCGTGCCACCGCACTACCTTACGCCCACAAGCAGCGACACGCGCTTGCCCTTGCCGTCGGCTGCGGTGCTTGTACCCTTGACTAAATATGTTCCGTCCGGCGCTAAACGGCCTTTGGCGTCTTTCAAATTCCACGAACCTACACTGCGCTTTGACTGTGTGCCAACGGAGTTGTCGCGGATTGACAGCGTTTTGACAACGTTGCCGCTTGCATCGTAGACGGCAAGCGATGCGTTGGCTATCAACGCGCCCTGCCAAAAGAACGTTATGCCGTCGGATGATTTGGGCGCGGGGTTCGAGCCGGCCGTGAACCCGCTCGCATTCGCATTTGCTATGCCTATTCCTATCGCCGCTTCTTCGGTTTGGTTGACGGGCGGGACGGAGCGGTTGTCGGCGGATACGGATGCGGCGGGCATCCAATGGGCGACAAGCGTTATGTCGGACGTTACGGTGTCCGAGCCAAAATCCCAATAGAGATCCGTTTCTTCAGGGAAAAAGGCATATCGTTTCAACCACCCTTTGAATGTGTTGCCGGAAGCCGTGGGGTCTTCGGGTTTTGTTGCATAGCTTCCATAGCCTACTAATTGCGGAAGAATCTCAATATTGGACTCGGACCCCGCGTTAAATGTTACCGTGGACGGGTTGATATAACCGAAATCTTTCCATACGTCCGCGTTGCGATAGGCGTCGATGCTGGCTTGCGGGACGCGCAGGATAGAGGAAGCCGTATTGAATATGAAAGCGCGGTCAGCAACAGTTGGAGGGTTCTCCGCATCAACGGTTATTTCAAAATTTGATGTTAAATTTGAAAAAGCGTTTGCCCCAATATAAGTTACGCCGGTTTCAATGACAACATTCTCTACTGCACCCCAAGGGGCACTAATCCCCGCCAAACTAGGCATATAATCTTTCATGGCCCCAACCCCGCTGACCGTAAGCGCATCGCCCAGCCTTGTGCACGTAAGATTTGATCCCTCTGCCCCGCAATCCCACGATCCATCCGCCATAGGAGCAAAGCCCGTCTGGGCGTTTAAACCCGCAAAAAACAAAAATGTCAATAGCGCTGATTGGCTGATTTGTTTGATCACGATTCGCCCCTTTCTTAATAGCAGGTTTACCGATAGAAAGCGCATCCCTCACGGGACGCGCCCAAAGTACGTCACCATATCAACGTCAAAACCAAAAAAATCAATACGTATTTAAGCAATGCCAAAAACTATATGACGCTGAAAAGCATCTCCGCGTAAGTCGGGAGCGGCCAGTGCTTCTTCGCGATGAGCGATTCGAGCTCGTCGGCGACCTGCCTGAGATCGGCCATCGAGCCGAAAACCTTGTCGCGGACGAAAGTCGCGTGGGCGAGAACGTCGCCGCCGGCGTCCTTAGACTTGGCGACCGCGTCCTCCAGCGCCGACAGCTTCTTGAGCAGGTCGCTTGAGAGCCCGGCTATCTTCTTGAGCAAATGCTCCTCAAGCCCGGAGTCGTAGCCGCCGCCTGCCGCCTTCTTGCGCGAAAGCAGCTTCGCGAGGTCGTTCTGGTAGTCCACCGACGCGGGGACGACGCTCCCCTTGACGAGGTCTATCATCGTGAGCGCTTCGATGCTGACGGTCTTGCTGTAGCTCTCCAGCATGATCTCGTAGCGGGAGTGGATCTCCGTCTCGGTGAGGACGTGGTGCTTCGTGAAGAGGTCGATGCTCTTCTTCGAGACGAACGCCGGAAGCGCGTCCACGGTCGTCCGCAGGTTCGACAGCCCGCGCTTCTTCGCCTCGACCGCCCAGTCCTCGGCGTAGTTGTTGCCGTTGAAGACGATCCGCTTGTGCTCGCGGAAGGTCTTTTTTACGAGCTCCGCCATATCGCGCTTGAAATCTTTCGACTTCTCTAAGCTATCCGCGAATTCGCGCAAAACCTCGGCGACCACGGTGTTCAGCACGGTGTTGGGGTCCGCCGTCGAAAACGCCGAACCGAGCATGCGGAACTCGAACTTGTTGCCGGTGAACGCGAACGGCGACGTGCGGTTGCGGTCGGTAGAGTCCTTGTGGAAGTGCGGCAGCACCGTTACGCCGATGTCCATCTGGGACGCCTCTTTGTTGCGGTACTCAGAACCGGACTCGATGGCCTCCAAAATCGCCGTCAGCTCCTCGCCGAGGAATATGGAGACTATGGCCGGCGGGGCCTCGTTCGCGCCGAGCCTATGGTCGTTGCCCGCGCTCGCCGCCGACACCCTCAGAACCTCCTGATACTCGTCGATGGCCTTGATGACCGCGACCAAAAAGAGCAAAAACTGCGCGTTGTCGTGCGGGGTCTCGCCCGGCTCGAGCAGGTTTATGCCCGTGTCGGTGCCTATAGACCAGTTGTTGTGCTTGCCGCTCCCGTTCACGCCGGCAAACGGCTTCTCGTGCAAGAGGCAGGCCAGCCCGTGCTTGTCGGCGACCGTCTTCATGAGCTCCATGGTAAGCTGGTTGTGGTCCGTGGCGATGTTCGTGGTGGAGTACACCGGCGCGAGCTCGTGCTGCGCGGGGGAGACCTCGTTGTGCTTGGTCTTGGCGAGCACGCCGAGCTTCCAAAGCTCCTCGTCCAAATCCTTCATGTACTCCGCCACCTTGGGCTTTAAGCTGCCGAAGTAGTGGTCTTCCAGCTCCTGCCCCTTGGGCGGGCGCGCGCCGATGAGCGTACGGCCGCAGTATATGAGGTCGGGGCGCTTCAAAAACTCCTTTTTGTCTATCAAAAAGTACTCCTGCTCCGGCCCGACGGAAGACATGACGCGCGTTACGTCTGCGTGCCCGAAGAGCTTGAGGATGCGCCGCGCCTGCTTGTCGATGGCCTCCATGGAGCGCAAAAGCGGGGTCTTCTTGTCGAGCGCCTCGCCGGAATACGAACAGAAAGCCGTGGGGATGTACAGCGTGGCGTCCTTAATGAAAGCGTACGAGGTGACGTCCCAAACCGTGTACCCCCTCGCCTCGAACGTCGCGCGCAGCCCCCCCGACGGGAAGCTCGAAGCGTCCGGCTCGCCCTTGACGAGCGCCTTGCCCGAAAACGCCATTATCGCCTCCCCGAACCCGCCCTCCGGCTCGATGAAGCTGTCGTGCTTCTCCGCCGTAGTGCCGGTCATGGGCTGGAACCAGTGCGTAAAGTGGGTCGCCCCGCGCTCGGTCGCCCAATCCTTCATCGCGCTGGCCACCACGTTGGCCACGTCGAGCTCAAGGTGCGTGCCCTGAGAAACGGTCTTTTTTAAAGCCTTATATACGTCCTTGGGAAGCCGCGCTTTCATCACCGCGTCGTTAAAAACCATACTGCCGAAGAGATTGGGAATATTTTTCATTAAAACACCTCCTCCTTATAAAATGTGTATATATATGAAAAGTTACTCCGGCGGCCTCGCAGCCCCCGGCGACGGTTCCATTGGTACGTACCCACATGCCAAAGACGCCAAAAACAGCCCCCAACCGACACTACGCCTGCAAAACTTAGTAAAATAATATATCTAAGCCCCAATGTCAAATTTTTTTTACGATTGTGAAATTTTTTTGCCGAGGTAGGGAATTGCCCCCGTTTTTCGCCGCAACCGCCGCCGCGAACCGCGCTGTTGGCCCAGAAACGCCATATTATTAAGGGATATGGCATGGCGCAATGGGTCGCCGGAAATGCTTTATGCTAAGGATGGATGACACCCCCAATGGCTGGGGGTTCTAGCGGATGCCGGGATAGCGGGATTGGAGAGGTTTCCGTTGGGGGGCGGTGAATATATGTTGTGGGGTTATGCCAAATTTTGGATGGGTTCGCTGCTTCACCACCGCCCGCAACGCTTTGGGCGCTCCACCTCTAGGCTTTCGGGGCAGTCCATAATCTCTACCACGTACAGCCCCTTTTCTAACGCCAGCTTCCTAGCGTGTTTTTCCACAACTAACCCCACCACTGCGCCGTAGAGCGCCTTGTTTTCTAGACCTGCCGCGGCTTCGTGTTTGCGCAACGTCTTCAAACGGCTCACATGCTTGTTCACATCCTCAGGGGTTAGCGTGGTCTTTACCTCCACAGCCATTGCCTCAACCCCGTTGTGCAGGAACGCGTCCATCTCAGCCACTACCTTGCCGCCCGCTTTTACTTTCTTGTTGGCGGAGATGAACCTAAATTTGTGCCCAAACGAGTTCATCTTTGGACGGATCCCAGGGACTACGACAAGCTCCGTGAGCTGGCCTAATTTGTGGCCTAAACCGCCGGACTCCTTTCGTAACTCCTTGAGCATGCTGTATGCCTCTTTTTGGGCTACAGCCAACTCATCCATGGATTGCTCCGTCTTCTTTTGGGCTACAGCCAACTCATCCATCCTAACCCCTATTTGGGCTACAATGCCCTCCAACATGGCCATGCTTGTCATAATATCATATCCCCCAAGTATAGTTAATGTATTGGTAGGGACGCGCTTCGCGTCCCTACCAATACAAATATAATAAAAAGCAATACAAAATACAATACCTATTCTGTAAAAAATAATGGGG
>JAIRUL010000005.1 GCA_031254445.1 Chitinispirillales bacterium | reverse complement strand
ATTTGCGGATACTCGCTATCCTTGAAAAACTCCTCCGGGTCGCGCATCTCCCCGGCTAAGGCCGCGGCAACCGCCGCCTCCGGCGACGCAAGGTACACCTGCGCCGACGGCGTCCCGCTGCGGCCAAAGAAGTTGCGGTTGGAGGTGCGCACCGAGACCGCGTCCGTGCGCGGGGCGACCGAATTGCCTATGCAAAAGCCGCACGCGCTCTCAAGGATCCTCGCGCCGGAGGAGACGATGTCGGCAAGCGCGCCGTTCCTGCTCACCGTCTCAAGCACCTGCCGCGACCCGCAAGCCACCCCAAGCGACACATTCTTATGAACCTTGCGCCCGCGAAGCATCGCGGCCGTAAGCATTATGTCGCGGTACGAGGCGTTCGTGCAAGACCCGACGAGAACCTGATCGACCTTCGCGCCCGCCAGCTCGGAGAGCTTTTTGACGTTCCCCGGCGAGTGCGGGCAGGCCGCGCGCGCTTCGAGGGTAGACAAATCTATCGTTATCGCCCTGTCATACGCTGCGCCGCCATCTGCCGCCAGCTCCGCAAAGCCCTCTTCCCTGCCCTGCGCCCTGAGGAACAGGCGCGTCTTCTCGTCGGAGGGGAAGACCGATGTGATGACCCCAAGCTCCGCGCCCATATTCGTCATCGTGGCCCGCTCCGGCACGCTGAGCGCCCCCACCGCCGGCCCGCCGTACTCGACGACCGACCCCGCGTTGCCCTTCGTGCCGAGAATCTCAAGTAGCGCGAGGATGATGTCCTTAGCCGACACCCAAGGCCGGAGCGCGCCGGTTAGCTCTACTTTCACCACCTGCGGGTACGCGAGGTTAAACGGCCCGCCGCCCATCGCCACGGCCACGTCTAGCCCCCCCGCGCCGATGGCGAGCATCCCTATCCCGCCGCCCGTGGGCGTGTGGGAATCGCTCCCTAAAAGCGTCTTGCCGGGCCTGCCGAAGCGCTCCAAATGGACTTGGTGGCATATCCCGTTCCCCGGCTTGGAAAAGAGTATCCCGTACTTGGCCGCGACCGTCTCAAGGTACTTGTGGTCGTCCGCGTTCTCGAACCCCTCCTGAACCGTGTTGTGGTCGACATACGAAACGGAGAGCTCGGCCTTAACGCGGCCAAACCCGAGCGCCTCGAACTGCAAATACGCCATCGTGCCGGTGGCGTCCTGCGTTAGGGTTTGGTCGATGCGTATGCCCACCGGGTTTCCGGCGCCGGGGGTTCCGGTTACTATGTGGCTATCCAAAATCTTTTGCACAATGTTCTTGCCCATATAAAGCGGCCCCCTTCAGGCATTAATGTTTTGCGCTGCGCGCCAGCGGGTATTTTTTTGATATTCTACCCGCCTATTTCGTTTTTTGCGATTAGCGCTATTTCGGTTATAAATATAAAATAATAGGCGGTAGGATTTCAACATAAAAGTAAAAAGATAAAAATCAAAATTTAGCGGCGCAGGGGCGGCCCTTGCTGCCGCCCTATTATCCATATAATCAACACATAGGCCGCAACGTGTCGATTTGCCGAACTCGCCCCCTAATGCTTTTTTTGCCGGAAGACGATAATATGATTGGGGGCGTTAATATATATTTACTGTCGGAGAGTTATGCCTATACCGAAGATTACAGCAAAAACCGCCGCAATTTGCATATCCGCGATGATCGCCGCTTTGGCGTCGCCCCCGTTTGCCGGCGCGGGCGGGCGGCCTTTGCGCGCGCTTTCCCTTCCGGTTTCGGCGGCGAGCCTCGGCCTTGGGGAGGTTTCCGCGACGGGGGCGATGGACGCTTCCGACGTTTTCCGTTTTCCGGCCAACACGGCATTGGCGGGCGGCGGGCAGTTCATCGGCGGCGGGAGCGTGTCGGGCGACACGTCGGCCTCTTACTTCGCGGCGGCGCTGCCTATTTTTAGCTCGGGGGCGCTAGGGCTTTTCGCGCAATCCGCGCCGGCCGCAGAGCCGCCGGTTCCCAACGTTTTCGGATTCTCTTTCGCTAAGTATTACCCCGAGTACGGCTACGGTTTCGGGGTTAGCGCGTCGTTTTACAATGATGATTTTTGGGGCGGCGAAGAGCTTTACGGGGCTTTGGGGGCTGATTTGCGTTTCGACCCTATCGACGGGGTTTTGTTTGGGCACGCCTATTTTCACAGCGCGGGGATGCTCGCGCGGGCGAACGGCTTCCGGCGGCGGATTGCGGAGCGGTACGGGTTTGCCGCAAACTACCGGCCTGATATTGGTTTGGCGGATTTTTTGGGGGTTAGCGTGGGCGCCGGCGTGCGGAAGACCACGTGGGAGGGGCCGATAGAGGCCGGGGTGAGCGCGGAATGCGGGGCGTGGGGAATGCTTTTTGCGCGGCTGGGGTACGAAAACGCGGTCAACGCGCCGCTTCGGGTTTCGGGGCTGAGCGCCGGCCTTGGGGTTGCATACGCTAATTTTGGGGTGGACGCGGGCTACCGGCTTGGGGCGGCCGGCGGAACCCCCGCGGTATGGTCTGTCGACGCAAAAGCGCAGATAGAAGGGCTGAAGAAGCGCGGCGCGGGGGAAAATTTAGCGCTTGCGCGGGGGTATTACGATAGGGGGATGTTCGCCAAGTCCCGGCTCTACGCGGAGCGCGCGCTCGTAGCGGATTCGACGCGGTGGGACGCGGGGGCGCTGTTTCTGCGGTCGGACTCGGAGGTTCGGCGCGCGGGGTCCGTCGCGCTGATCTACGGCGGCAACTCGCGGGGGACGGTAATCCCCTACCCGCCCTCGGCGGACGCGCTCGGCGGCTTAAGCCGCTACGCCGCGCTCGTGGCGGAGCTTCGCGAGGCGAACCCGGTCAATTTTACCGTTGACGTGGGGAATTTGCTATCGGTCGAGAACGACAAGCTAAAGGTCGAGTTTGCGGCGAGTTACTACGACGCGGCGGGGTTTGACGTTATTGCGCCGGGGATCGGCGAGCTTGCGATGAATCCGGCGAGGCTCACGGCGGAGCAGAAACGCAAGACGCCGGTTATTGTTACCAATTTTAACGATAACGACGCCGCGACGGGCGTTAAGAGCAGCGTTTTGCTGACAAGCGACGGCTATAGCCTATACCTACTGAACGTCGTAACAGACGCGGCCCCAAAAAACAGCAAAATCAAGCTGAATTTAGAGTACAGCATCGCGGGGCTAAAGTCGCTCTTAAATGGAAAGATTGCGGCGGGCGCGGATTTGCGCGCCGTAGTTATCCACGGCACGCGTCAAGAGGTTACGCGACTCGCCGAGGCTCTGCCGGAGCTTGACGTCGTTATCGCCGCAAACCTCGCGGAGAGGTTCGATACGCCGCAAAGGGTTGGGAATACGCTTATCCTCTCCGCCGGAGCTGAGAACAAGTTTGCGGGGTGCCTTTATTTAAAGTTTTTTGACAATAGGAAGATACCGGCTAAGGGCAAGGCGAAGAGCGGGGCTAAGAACGTTAGGCGTCCGCGAACCAAAACCCGCTTTACAGCGGAGAATAAGCTCTTCCCCGTCCACCAAGAGATCGAGCCGGATTCTGCCGTAGAGAACGTCACTAGGCTCGTAGGCGCGGCGGTAGTTGTAGACCGCAGCGAAAACCCGAACGCGCTCGTACCGGTACAGGGCGTGATCCCGCACCTATCCGACCGCGGCGCGGGGCCGCAGGCGTTCCTCAAGGTTGCGCAGAGCAAGGGCGAGTACCCGCTCGGCGACGACATATTCTATTGCCGCCAGCCAGTCCTCTCAAGCGTTGGCAACCGCGCGGCGTTCATTTACGGCAAGCCTGATAGCAAAAACGGCAAGCTGCGGATGGTGGACTTGGGGCTTATGACCGGCAGGACATTGTCGTCGAATAACAATGTATTGGAAGCGGCATTCTCGCCGGTAGACGGGTTCCTATACTACATAGAGGCGGACAGAGGCCGCGAAAACGGCGCGATACGCAAAACCAAGATGTACATGAACGACGAATTCACAGTCTTGGGTAAAACCGCCGCGACGCGCAGCGACCTCTCCGTATCGCCGGACGGGGCTACGCTTCTCTTCTGCTCCAAATTAAACGGCGGCAGGTGGGAAATCTACGCCATAGACACTTCGGCGGCAGCCACGCCGACACAGTTGACAGACGGTAAAGCGGATTGCAAGCGCCCGCGCCTTAGCCCCGACGGCCGGTATGTCGCGTACCTATCAAACCTAACCGGTTTCGGCGGACAAATGGATTTGTGGATATATGACCGAAGCGCGGCGAAACACCGGCAGCTGACATTCAACGCAAACGCGCAGGATATTTCGTGGGGGGACGACCCGGAGACGATTTATCTCTCGGCCGGCGCAAATTTGCGCACAATTTTCCAAGTTGACGTCTGGCAAGGCGCGGTAACAGAGTTGATAGAGCCGGCGAGGTCTGTCGGCGCCATAAAGACGTGGGGAGAGAATACGCCGCGATTTATACGGTATATGGATAGGCCAAAGATAGTTTACACAAGGGAATACGTCGGAGGGAAGCGGTTAGTTTATTGGTACGACATTTGGGACAAAAAGGATGAAAAGATGTATGCGGCCGGGGAATGGGACGAGTGGACGGAATGACC
>JAIRUL010000278.1 GCA_031254445.1 Chitinispirillales bacterium | reverse complement strand
TTCGTCTGAAAAAGATTTAAAAGCTTTTGATGTTAATGCATCGTAAATATATATTATATGTATACTAATTATATCTACATAGACATAGGCATAGGGCGCTGCGGAGGTGTTGCAAAAATGTTTGGTTCGTCGTCGAAAAGCAAAAAAGGAACCGAGCGGCTCCCCGTCCCCCCCGACGAGCGCGGCGCCGCTTTCGCCGAGGCGCTCAATAGGGCTATAGAGGCGTTTACCGAAAATTCCGGCGGAAAAGAGGTTTCAGGCGCGCTGTCGGCGGGCCTGAAGCCGGTTGCCGACGCGGCGGGTTTAGACCGCATAACCGTGTACCGCCACTCTTACGACGTGGTTCCCGGCGCGCCGCCCCTTAGGCCGGTGTACCGCTGGGTCAGGGCGGAGGGCGGGCCGTCGGGGGTTGACGACGAGTCTATGTTTTTGCACATCAGCCCCGTTGTCGGGAGGTGGTGGGAGGGCGTCACCGATGGCGGCGTCGCGATGAACGTGCGCGAGAGCGCGGCGGCGCCCGACGAGGCGGAATTTTTGCGCTCTTTCGGCATTAAGTCGATGCTCATCGCGCCTGTCTTCGCGAACGGCAGGCGCTGGGGCGCGGTTGTCTTCCAGTACTGCGAGGCCGAGCGGGAGTTCGGCGCCGCTTGCGAAAAGTTTCTCTATTCGGCTGCCCGCCTGTGCGCAAGCGCCATAATCCGCGCCGAGACGGAGGCGGCGGCGGCCGAGGCGGAGCTTACGCAGATTCTGATAGACACCACGCCCCTAAGCTGCATAATGTTCAGCCGGGACCTCACCATCCTGACCTGCAACTACGCCTCGGTCACCCTCTTCGAGGTGGAGTCGAAAGAGGAGGTGATGGCCATGTTTTACGAGCTGTCGCCGGAGTACCAGCCGTGCGGCAGGCAGTCTTCGGAGATGGCCATTGAGCTTATACGCGATACGTTCAACACCGGCTACAACGAGGTCGCGTGGATGCACCAGACCGCCGGCGGCGAGCAGATACCGTGCGAGACGATGCTTGTGCGCGTCAAGCACAGGGACGATTACGTGGTGGCCGGGTACGCGCGCGATTTGCGGAGCATCAAGGAGGCGGAGGCGAAGATGCGCGAGACCGACGAGCGCACGAAAATCCTCTTTGACGCCATGCCGCTGTGCGCCTGCTACTTAGACGGCGACTGCCGCGTAATCGATTGCAACGAAGAGGTGGTTAGGGTCTTTGGGCTCAAGGACAAGCGGGAGTACATAGACCGCTTCGACGCGTTTTCGCCAACGTTCCAGCCGGACGGGAAGGCGTCGGCCGAGGCCGCCCGCGAGCTTGTCAAGAGGGCGTTTGAGGAGGGCGGCGGCCGCTGCGAGTGGATGCATCAAACGTTGGGCGGGGAGCCGCTGCCGGTCGAGCTTACGCTCATGCGCGTCAAGTCCAAGAGCGAGTACGTCGTCGCCGGCTACATGCGCGACCTGCGGGAGCAGAAGGCGCTGGAGAACCTTGCGAGGGCGGAGGCCGCCAACCGCGCCAAGTCGTCGTTCCTCGCCACGATGAGCCACGAGATGCGGACGCCGATGAACGCCATCATCGGCATGACGACCATAGGCAAGGGCGCCGAGGACATGGAGCGCAAGGACTACGCGCTCAACAAAATCGAGGGCGCGGCGAAGCACCTGTTGAGCGTCATAAACAACGTGCTTGACATATCGAAAATCGAGGCGGATAAGTTAGAGCTGGCGCCCATCGAGTTCAACTTCGAGAGGATGCTGCAGCGGGTGATAGACGTCATCACTTTCCGCGTGGACGAGAAACGCCAGCGGCTCGGGATACACATCGACCGGAAGATCCCGCGCTTTGTGGTGGGCGACGACAACCGCTTGACGCAGGTCATAATGAACCTCTTGACCAACGCGGTAAAGTTTTCGCCGGAGCGCGGCGAGATAAGCCTTGAGGCGTCTCTTTGCTCCGAGGCGGGCGGGGTGTGCGAGGTGCGCGTGGAGGTATCCGACAACGGCATCGGCATCTCCCCCGAGCAGCAGTCGCGGCTATTCAGCGCGTTCGAGCAGGCGGAGCGCGGCATAAGCCGCGAATTCGGCGGGACGGGCCTCGGCCTTGCCATATCGAAGCGCATAGTGGAGCTCATGGGCGGGCACATCTGGATAGAGTCGGCGCTTGGCCGCGGCTCCAAGTTCATCTTCACCGCGAAGCTTGGCCGCGGGCAGAGGGGCATCCGCTCCATGCTCGCCCCCGGCGTCAAGTGGGAGAACATGCGGGTTTTGGCCGTAGACGACGAGCCGGAGACGCGCGATTACTTCACGGAGCTATTTTCGCAGCTCGGCATAAAAGCCGACGCCGCCGTGGACGGCTTCGAGGCCTGCCGCTTGATAGAGGAGCGCGGCGGCTACGACATCTACTTCATAGACTGGCGCATGCCCGGCATGGACGGCATAGAGCTGGCAAAGAGGATCAAGGAGCGCGCCGCCGAGAAGCCCTCCGTGGCCGTGATGATTTCGGCGGTGGACTGGTCGGTCATCAAAGAGGCGGCCTTAGGCGCCGGCATCTCCCGATACCTCCTAAAGCCGCTCTTCTCCTCCGCGGTAATAGACTGCGTGCACGAGTGCCTCGGCATAACCGGCGCAACCGGCGAAGCGGGCGATGCCGGCCCGGAAGCCCCCTCCGGCGCGCCGTTTGAAGGCAAGAGCATCTTGGTGGCCGAAGACGTGGAAATCAACCGCGAGATACTAATCCTGCTCCTAGAAGACACCGGCATAGCCATAGACTGCGCCCAAAACGGCCTAGAAGCCGTAGACATGGTAACCGCCGCCCCCGCCAAGTACGACCTAATCTTCATGGACGTGCAAATGCCCAAAATGGACGGCCTAGAAGCGACAAGGCGCATAAGGGCCCAAGGGAAAACCCTCCCGATAGTCGCCATGACCGCCAACGTCTTCAAAAGCGACGTAGACGCATGCCTAGCGGCGGGAATGAACGACCACATAGGGAAGCCGATAGACATAGACGCGGTGATGGAGAAGCTTAGAAAGTATTTGTGATTTTCGGGGTTGGGGTTGACTTTGACGTTAAAAAATAAAATTCTTTTAATCTTTTAAATTCTTTTAATCTTTTTAAATCTTTTAATCTTTTTAAATCTTTTAATCTTTTTAAATCTTTTTCAGACGAAGCCTACGGCTTCATAGCGTGTGGCGGCTAAAGCCGCCACACAAAGTCAACGTCAAAGTCAAAGTCGGCGGTGTGGATGGTTTTGATTTTGATGTTGATGTTGACTTTGTGTGGCGGCTCTGCGCCACACGTTATGAAGCCGTAGGCTTCGTCTGAAAAAGATTTAAAAGATTTTGACTTTGATTTTAAAAGATTTAAAAGATTTAAAAGATTTAAAAGATTTAAAAGATTAAAAGATTTTGACTTTTACCTTTTAAAATTGTATTTTTTAATTGGTACAAATACAAAATAAGGATGATTATTTATGGAAAATATGAAAAGCATGAAAATAATAACCGCAATAATCGCCGTGGCCCTAACGGCATTAATAAGCCCGCCCCCCGCCAAGGCCCAGCAGCCTGCGGCCGAGGACACCCTTCTCTTTACCATTACCCTAGTAGAAGACTCTACAAGCCTCTTCTACTGCAACTGGTCCGACAACATCCGCAAGTCCTTGGCCGGCCCGATAATGATGTCCGGCAACACGTTCCTCTTCCACTCGGAAAACGGTTACGCGCTCTACAATATGCAGGGCAAATTGCTCGAAGAGCA
>JAIRUL010000209.1 GCA_031254445.1 Chitinispirillales bacterium | reverse complement strand
AAATCTTTTTCAGACGAAGCCTACGGCTTCATATGGTGTGGCGCAGAGCCGCCACACAAAGTCAAAGGCGGCGGGGTACGGCGTTTTGACGTTGATGTTGACTTTGTGTGGCGGCTCTGCGCCACACGTTATGAAGCCGTAGGCTTCGTCTGAAAAAGATTTTGATTTTAAAAGATTTAAAAGATTTAAAAGATTAAAAAGATTAAAAGATTTAAAAGATTAAGGCTATTCCGGCTACATTCTCTTTTCGGCTACAATCTCTTTTCCACCCTCATTATTTGAACAGATTAAAGGGGCTCTTTGCAAATGATAAGAAGGGACGCTTCGGCCCTGATTTTGCTAATGGCAAAACAGCGCCGGGTACTAACCATTGCCGGTCCGCGCAATTCCGGCAAGAGCAGCTTGGCAAAAATGCTTTTTCCGCGCCACGCATACTTAGATTTGGAGAACCCCCGCGTCGGCGGCTTCGCGAGGTCGCGCCCTGGCGATTTCTTCGGGCGTGTTTCGGGCGACGTGATTTTAGACGAGTACCGGAGCGCGCCGGAGCTGTTTCCGTACATACGCGAGGCCGCAGCGCGGAGGAGGCAGATTGTGCTTGTCACCTCGCGCTTGTCGCGGCAGGGCGCCTCGCTGCGCCGGCTCTCAGGCGTTGACACGGGGACAGTGATACTGCTGCCGCTTTCGCTTAGGGAGCTTTGCGGCGTCAAAGGGGCATGCCTTGAGCGCGACGAGCTTATCCACAGGGGCTTTATGCCGTGCGCCCACGGCAGGGGCGCCGCGCCGCAGCGGATGTTTCTCGATCACTATAGCACGCACGTGGAGGGCGTTCTCTTAGAGTCGGCGAGCCTATACGTGCGCGAGCGCGAGGCGTTTCGGTCGTTCATCAGGCTGCTCGCGGGGCGCGTGGGGCAAATAATAAACTTGGGTTCGCTCTCCAAGGCGGTGGGTGTGCCGCCCTCCGCGCTAACGCAGTGGATGTCCGCGCTCGAGGCCGCATTTATTATCTTCAGGCTGCCGAGCTACCCGAGCAGCAGGGGGGTGAGGACCCCCAAGTTTTACTTTACGGATGTGGGCCTCGCCGCCTACCTGCTCGGAATAAAGAACCCTAAGCACGTCATCCGCGACCCAAGCGTAGGCAGCCTCTTCGAGAATATGGTGGTCGCCGACGCGTTTAAGGTCCGCTACAACCTTGGGTTGGGCGCGAACCTCTACTACTACCGCCGCCACTGCGGCCTAGAGATAGACCTGATCCTGCGAAGCATGGAAGGCGCGGTCGTGCCGATGGAGATAAAGTCGAGCGCGGAGTATAACTCCGCGTTCGCCGACAATATTAGGCAGTTTAGCAAGTTTTCGAGCAAGATAAAAAAGGGGTACGTTATTTACGGCGGGAAAGATAGCGCGAGGGGGAGGGAGGGCGAGGTGAAGTTTGTGAACTTTCGCAACGTGTGGGAGTTGTTGCAGGGGTGAACGCCTGAGGCCATAGGCCGAAGACTTTAAAGACTTTGATTTTGACTTTGTGTGGCGGCTTTAGCCGCCACACGTTATGAAGCCGTAGGCTTCGTCTGAAAAAGATTTTAAAGATTTTAAAGAAGTTGACTTTAAAAAGGTTAAAAAGATTTTTCGACCAACTACACCATCGTAGGCACATCCAAAAATACCGCGTCAATCCCAAATTTTTTATTCAAAAATTCCCCAAGCGCAATCACTCCCGGCTTCTCCGTATGGTAGTGCCCGCCGTACACCACGTTTATCTTGCCCTCTAAGGCCGCATGGTGGTTTTCGTGGCTGGATTCGCCTGTTACGAAAAGGTCAATCTTCTTCTCTATCGCTTCGGGCAGCGCGGCGGTTCCGCCCCCCGATATTATGGCGGCGCGCCGGATTTTCGGCGGGCCGAAGGGGAGTGCCGAGGTGGGTCCGCCGAAGCGCTTTTTTACTAAATCGGCGACGGATTTTAGCGTAACCGGGGCGGGGAAGCTGCCCTCGAAGCCGATGCACCCGCCCCTATAGACGCCGAACGGCGCGATGTTTTTCAGCCCCAGCGCCTTGGCGATCCGCGCGTTGTTGCCGAGCGTGGGGTGCAAATCGAGCGGCAGGTGCGAGGCGTAGAGGCTCACGCCGCTCTTCACCAAGAACTCTATCTGGCGGTACAGCGGCCCCCGTATGCTCTTTATGCCCTCCCAGATTATCCCGTGGTGCGCGATGACCATCTGGCAGCCTTTCGCGTGCGCGAGCTTGTAGGCCTCGAGGCAGGCGTCGACCGCGAGGCCTACGCGCGCCACTTCGCTTACGCCTTCTACCTGCAAGCCGTTGACCGAGCGGTCGGAGATTTCGGAGGTGCGCAGGGTCTTGTCTAAGAGCGAAACGATGGCGTCGCGCGAGGCCGCCGGCTTGGCCTTGGCTCTTGCGGTTTTGGGGTTGGGCGGGCGGCGGGCGTTCATAGGGCTTTCCTCCTGCGGGCTGGCGTGTAAGGGTTTTATTATTAGCTACTAATATAATAATTAATCATAAAGATAAAGCCAAAATCTTTTTTGCACATTTTTATAATATTGACCACCCTGCCGCAGAGAGGGGGAACGGTTGCCGCCCGGTATGAAAAAACAAAAAAGTTGGCATAGCGCGTAGCTGTGTATTATTTTAACATATGGAATCGGCGAAGCCGCGCCGTTAGAGCACGTCGCCGAAGAACACGGGGTATTTTCGTGGAAATACTTCGAGGAGCATGACCGCGACCACGAGAGCATAGTTTAAACGCTAAGCCCCCAATACGGGGACGGCTTTCTTACAGAAAAGGGGGCGGGCTCTGTAAAGCATTTGCCGGGGATATGCTACCGATATCCGTAGGTGCCGTTTCGCACTACAATGGATGCGGATGCGGAGGACGAGCATCAGGAAGAAGAAGAGGGCAAATATGAAATCTACGACCGCAAGAGCTTAAACCTCTTGGCGGATGGCGAGCTTAAAGAGAAAGACGGAAAATACGTAATAGAACGGATAGTCCCAGATTCTCAGGACGCGGTGATTTTTGTCGACGGCTGGGAGATGCGAACGCGGCTTATTGCTAACCAGCCGAAACAAGAAATTGTGAGCATAGATCAGATTAAAGAGACGTATTGGACTTACGGAGAGGATTATACCTGTTTGAGTGATGCGAAAGATGGCGGAGAAAATGATATTTGACGATCCGAGTATTACAATGACCTGAATTTTCATGTTGTAACTAAAGAGGGTAATGACGGAAAGATGGTGAAGTTCGTGTTGAAGACCGATGGTGGGTGTGAAATCAATCTGTGCAAAATTGTTTCTAAAAATAACGTTGTGTTTGTTAAAGCGCTAAAAAAATAACAATTAATTATATTGGAGGAGGATTGAGATATGACGGCGCAAGTATTTGATTCTAATGGTAATCTTGTATCTAGTGTTGTGGTGAAGAAATACAAAATAGTTATTTTTCTTCCTTCATCAAAACAAGTAAACGATCTTTCCGGTCAACTTGATTTTAATTTCAAGTGTGTCCAAAAGATTGCGGACGCGATAAATGATTTGGAGCCGAAGCCAGAGCGAATAAGAGTCAAGCAATCAAATGTAGACGATTTAGAGGCCGCATTAACCGTCGGGTTTGGTGAATTGTCTGATATTAACTTGGTAATGTGGGGAGATCATAGCGCGGATAGAGATTCTGCTGGGCTATGTGCTAGAGGTGAGCCTGATAAATGGATTTATGTTTGTAAGACAGATAGAGGTCGTTATCTGGCAAAAGGACCTAAACCCAATCCCTTTGTAGATGCAAGTCCCGGTAATACAATAAAATTAAAAGATGACATTAAGCTAATAAACTATGGTTGCAATGGTAATACAGACAGTAACAAAAAATTGTTTGAAGATGCGTTTAAAGACGTTTTTGCGGACAAACAACAAAAACGTTACGAGGGGAAATATGATACGGAATCTACCGATAAAGTAGTTACCTTGGATATTATTTATGAGTTGCTCACCATATGGAGGGACTATGCCCAAAAATTAAAAAACGTATTTAAGCAGACATTGTCAGATATAGAAAATCGATACGCTAATAAATATTTCGAGATTAAAGGTACAGGATTACCTAAAGAAACAAACAAAAAATTAAGTGAAAGATTAAAAAATACACACAAGAAAATCAATGATATTTTAGAACAAACGCCATGAAGATTCTGTCAAACGGATAAGCGCAAGTATTTGTGTACGCACCCTAAGTATCAATAGGGTATTGATTTTTTGTTTAGTATTATACGGCACACATTAATGAAAGGGATGTAACAACTTGGAGGTTTTTATGAAACTCAAAACCATTGTCACCCAGCTCCTGGTCATCCTGCCATGTCTTAGCGCCGTAGCCCAAACCGGCGGCGGTAGCGACACGTTCACCGACAAGCGGGACAACAAGACCTATCGCACGGTGAGGATAGGCAATCTTACGTGGATGGCGGAGAATATGAACTTCCATACAGACAGTAGTTGGTGTTATGATAATGCCGATTCCAACTGTTTGAGGTACGGCAGGCTGTATACGTGGAATGCCGCGAAGGCAGCTTGTCCTGCGGGATGGCGGTTGCCTACCGAAGATGATTGGGATAATTTGTCGCGGGTAGTCGGCGGTCGGCTTATTGAAAAAAAAAATAGAGACGGATATGCGGATGCTTATTACATTTATTACATAAGGGATCGTTACTGGGATGTGGCCGGTGGGGAGCTTAAATCCAAAACCGGTTGGGTAGATCCAAGCGGTAGGCCGAGCGGTAACGGTACGGATGAATTTGGTTTTTCGGCATTGCCTGGCGGCAAACGTTCTTTCAACCCAAATAACCCCGATCGCGACTATTTCCAAGATGTCGGCGAAAGCGGCCGTTGGTGGAGCGCCACGGATAGCGGTGGCGGTCTCGCGTATGGTCGGGGTATTTACTCCCACCTTGACGAGGTGAACTGGCTCGAATACGGCAAGTCCCACGGAATTTCTGTACGCTGTTCTCGGGGCGAGCCGTCGGTAAAGTAACGAGTGGCACTTTGGTTTTAATTTATTTCACAATATCATCTAATATAGGTGCTAATCAAATGATGAAGACAAAAAATATCGTAGTGCTGATCCTAATCGTCCTGCCGTGTTTTAGCGCGGTCGCCCAAACAGTCGGCACGTTCACCGATGAGCGGGACAACAAGACCTACCGCACGGTGAGGATAGGCAATATCACGTGGATGGCGGAGAATTTGAACTTTCATACAGACAATAGTTGGTGTTATGATAACGCCGATTCCAACTGTTTGAGGTACGGCAGGTTGTATACGTTGGATGCTGCAAAGACAGCTTGTCCCGCGGGATGGCGGCTGCCTACCGAAGATGATTGGGATAATTTGTCGCAGGCAGCCAGCGGTCGGCTTGTTGAAAAAAAAGGCGGAGACGGATATGCGGACGATTATGTGTGGGATCGTCACTGGGATGTGGCCGGGGGGAAGCTTAAATCCAAAACCGATTGGGTAGGTATGTACGGTAAGCCGAATGGGAACGGTACGGATGAAATTGGTTTTTCTGCCTTGCCTGGCGGCAAACGCTCCTTCAACCCAAATAACCCTGATCGCGACTATTTCAAGGATATCGGCGAACACGGCCGTTGGTGGAGCGCTCCGGATAGTGGTGGAAATCGCGCGTATATCCGGGGCATATACTCCCACCTTGACGAGGTGAATTGGCTCGAATACGACAGGCGCCACGGAATTTCTGTGCGCTGTGTCCGAAACTAGCGCCTATAGGCGCGATATAACCATAGCGCGGTGAGGCATTGATTTTTTTTGTTTGGCATTACGCCACACATTAACGAAAAGGATGTCACAACAGATTTTGGCGTTAAAAGATCCATTCATTTCGTCACCACAACAATTTTCCGCTCCCCCAGCTCCCGCGTCGACGCGTCAAAAATTTCATAATTGCCGAACTGCCGTACGTCATCAAGAATCTTGCTTTTGTAAAGAATGATCTTTCCCTGCGGCTTGAGAAGATTTAGCAGTATTGGTTTATAAGCCGGCTCAATTTTCACCGACCGCGACACAATCAGGTCAAACTGCGCCCCCGCGGCCTCCTCGATCCTGTTGTCGCAAAACCGGCAATTTTTAAGCCCGAGATGTTCCGCCGCGCCCCTAACGGCCGCGATCTTCTTTTTTTTGGAATCAAGCAGCGTCACCTCCGCGTCCCCGAACATAATCGCAATCGGAATCCCCGGCAATCCGCCGCCCGTCCCGAAGTCCAGAACGCTATGGCCGCTGAAATCCATATGCTTGATTGGCAGAAGGGAATCTAAAAAGTGGACAGTCCAGATGTCGCCGCTCTCCGTTCGCCGCGAAATCAAATTGACGTTCGCGTTCTCCGAAACTAACCAAGCGTGATACCGTTCAAATATCTCCAAACGCGCCCCAAAACAGCTTGGGGACGCCTCCGCCAAAAATTGTTTAAAAATATCCTTTTGCGCCATAGGTACAAAAATATATATTTATACGGTCAGGCTGCGCAGTAATTTTACAATTATATTGCCGCCCCGCTGATTTCTGCGCGCGTTTTACGCGCAATTCGGCGGGATTGAGGGGTTTTCCATTATGGCGCTACCGTATTCACAAAGCGCTCTCGGCATGCGCTCGTCCGAGATCCGCAGGATAATGAAGTTAGCGGGCGACCCGTCGCTTATATCCTTTGCCGGCGGCTCCCCGGGGACGTCGCTGCTCCCCGCCGAGATAGTCGACGGGCTCTACGGCGGCATGTCTACCCAGGCCAAGCAGGTCGCCATGCAGTACGGGGCGACGGACGGGTTCCCGCCGCTGCTTGCGGAGATAAAGAAGTATCTAGGGTCGAAAAATATCAGCTTGGAGGGTCAGGAGCTGATTGTCACGACCGGCGCGCAGCAGGCGATAAACCTCGTCGCGAAGGTGTTTTTAGACCCGGGCGACGTTGTGGTCACCGAGTACCCGAGCTTCATCGGCGCGCTTGCGGCGTTCAAGTCTTATGGGGCGGAGACGGTCGGCGTGGCGATGGACGATGGCGGCATTATCATCGAAGATTTGCTCGAAATGCTTGACAAAATGGGGAAAAAGGCCAAGATATTATACCTGACGCCCTATTTCCACAACCCCGCCGGCATCATCTACAGCGCCGGGCGCAAGCGGAAGCTATTAGACGCGCTTGGCGGCAGGGACATTATTTTATTAGAAGACGACCCCTACGGCGAGCTCTACTTCGACGCCGCCGACAAGGAGCTGACGGCGCCTATGAAGGCCATGCCGAACCATGCCGTGCAAATATGCTACGCCGGCTCGTTCGCAAAGATATTCAGCCCGGGGATGCGCCTCGGCTGGCTCTGCGCGGCCTCCGAGATAATCGACAAGTGCCAGCTGGCGAAGCAGTCGATGGACGCCTGCTCGCCGACTTTCACGCAGGCGCTGGCCGCCGAGCGTTTGTCGAAAGGCAAGATGCCCGCCCACGTAGAAACGCTCCGCGCCGCCTACAAGCGCCGCGCCGAGACAATGCTAAAGAGCCTAAAAGAGCATATGCCGAGCGGCGTGGGCTGGACGACCCCCAAGGGCGGGTTTTATATCTGGGTGACGCTCCCAAATCGCATGGACGCCTCCGAAGTCTTCCAAAAAGCCTTCGACGGCGGCGCGGCGTTCGTGGTAGGCTGCGCGTTCGCCCCGGCCGGGAAGAAAAATGATTGCCTGCGCCTAGCGTTCTCAAACACCCCGGAGGAGAAGATAGGGTTGGGGATAGAGATTGTGGCAAATGCGGTTAAGGCGTTTATTCGGTAGGTAAAACATTAAAGTCAAATTCTTTTAAAAATCTTTTTCAGACGAAGCCTACGGCTTCATAACGTGTGGCGGCTAAAGCCGCCACACAAAGTCAACGTCAAAGTCAAAGGCGGCGGTGTGGATGATTTTGATGTTGATGTTGACTTTGACTTTGTGTGGCGGCTCTGCGCCACACCATATGAAGCCGTAGGCTTCGTCTGAAAAAGATTTAAAAGATTTAAAAGATTTAAAAGACTTTGATTTTAAGACTTTAAAGACTTTAACGATAAGGACATAATGACAATGGTTGACAAAGAGCTATTAAACATCCTATGCTGCCCCGAGACCAAACAAAGCGTCGCCCTTGCGGGCGACGACGCCGTTCAGAAAATCAACGAAGGCATAAAAGCCGGAAATATCTCCAACCGCTCCGGCGCCGTTGTCAAAGAGGAAATCGGCGGCGGGCTCATCCGCGAAGACCGCAGGTTCCTCTACCCGATCCGCGAGGACATCCCCATCATGCTAATCGACGAGGCCATTCCGTTTGCCGAATAGCGTATGGAAACCGACTGGAAAAAGAATGCCGCCCTATTCTTAACCGGCCAGGCGCTATCGTACTTCGGCACCATGGTCGTCCAGTACGCCATCTTTTGGCACGTCGTGCTCAAAAGCCAGTCCGGCAGCGTGATGACGCTCTTCGCGATAGTGGGGCTCTTCCCCATGTTCCTCATTTCGCCTTTCGCCGGCGTCTGGGCGGATAGGTTCAACCGCAAGCGCATCATCAATATCGCGGACGGCTCGGTCGCGTTCTTTAGCCTATGTATGGCCGTCTCCCTCATGCTTGGGGTTGACAGCTACGCTATGCTCTTCGTATGCGCGCTCATGCGGGCGCTCGGGAACGGGGTGCAAGCGCCGGCGGTCAGCGCGTTCATCCCGATGATAACGCCGCCGGAGCACTTGACAAAAATCAACGGGATACATAGCGGCATAAACTCTTTCGCCGCCCTGACCTCGCCCATGATCGCCGCCGCGCTTATGGCCGCCGCCCCGCTCGCGGCGCTCTTCTTCTTGGACGTCGTGACCGCCGCGGCCGGCATCGGCACCGTGCTGTTTTTCGTGAAAGCCCCGCCCCAAAAACAAACGGCGCGGCCGCAGGGCGGCGCGGCGTACTTTCACGATTTGAAAGAGGGGATGAGGTACATTCGCGCCCACGGCTACATACTGAGGATGATCGTCGTCTCGGCGACCTTCCTCTTCGCAGCCGCCCCCGCCGCGTTCCTGACGCCGCTTCAGTCGGTGAGGAAGTTCGGCGGCGAGGTCTGGCGCCTCTCCGCGATAGAGATAGGCTTCTCCTCCGGCATGATGCTCGGCGGCTTCCTCATCGGGATATGGGGCGGCCTGAAAAACCGCGTGCACACGATGGCGCTCTCGAGCGCGCTCTGCGGGCTGATTACCGTGGGCCTAGGCGTTGTCCCGGCCTTCTGGCTCTACATCGCCCTAATGGCCGCGCTGGGAATCGTGCTGCCGCTCTACAACGCCCCGTCGGCTGCCGTGCTGCAAACAAATGTCGACCCCGCCTTTATGGGCAGGGTGCTCTCGGTGTTTACGATGCTGTCGGGCGCTATGATGCCGCTTGGAATGCTGATCTTCGGGCCGCTCGCCGACGTTGTTTCAATCGACCGCCAGCTGATGCTGACGGGCGCGGCCACCGCGCTGCTGTGTATTCCTATGATGACAAGCAAAACGCTCCGGGCGGCGGGGGCGCGCCGTTCGCAAAGCGCGGAGGGCCTGTGAAACAGCGCGCGCCTATAAGGATGCGCCCCCGCTGGAGCCGGGGGCGCCTTTCTTCACCACCCCCGGTAAAACCTATCCGGCCTATAGAAACTGCTGTAATTGTACCCCGCCTCCGGCTGCTTGATTACCGAGAGGCGGAAGAGGAGGTTTTCTTTGGGCATCCAGGCGATGGATGCGTCTATGGGCATATTTCTGAAGTAGTCTAGCGACGCCAAGTTGTCGGCGGTGAAATTGCCGTACGGGTTGAAAGTCGAGTGGATGGGCATGTCGAAATTCAGGCTCATGACGACCGGCGCGTTGAACTTGTACTGGAGCATCGTCGAGTAGACGCTCTGCGACTTGACGTCGGCGATGCGCGAGCCGCCGGCCATGAAGCCCATTGAGTGGCTTACTTTGAAGCGCGACGGGTCTAGGAGCCCGGGGGCGGCGAGATCGTCGTTTGGGCCCGGGGCGGAGCCGGGGGGGTCGTAGGCGCTTTCGGATTGGGCGAAAGCGCCTATGGCGACGGCGGCGGCGAGGATAATTGAGGTGGCGGCGCGCTTCATTATTTTCTCCCCCTCACGCGCACTTCCCTGCCGTTCTCGTTGACATATACACCGGCGGCCCTTTTTATGGACGCGCGGTTTGGCGCCGCCGTTAGCGTATAGCGCTTTCTTCCGCGCAGGTCGTAGAAAGCGGGGTTGGCGCTTTTTTGCGCGGACGGCGCGCGCGATATGCGCTTACTATTGTTGTATGTGCGGATTGACGATGTTTGCTGTTTTTCCTTTACGTAGAAATTGTCGAACTCGGCCGCCAATTCGTTTTGGGCGAAGAGGCCTATGCCGGTGATTTTGAAGTTTACCAAACTCGGCCAATCCTGCCAGTCTTCGCGAGGCGAAAGCAGCGCGCCGTTTGCGTAGAATTCATAGCCGGGCGACTCCTTTGTTTTCTTGATTTCTAACAAATCGGTGTAGCCGGCGCCGTTTATGCTGGAAGCGAGCACCGGGTCGGGTTGGGGCTCGCCTTGCCTCCACACAAGGTATCTCCGGCCTCCGCGGATGGCGAAATACGCTATTTCCGACGGGCCGTCCCCTATGAGGATGAATCCGTAGGGGGAGGTGTTGCTGCCGGAGACGTGGCTCGCTTCTACGCGGGCTTCGAACTCGGAGAGCTCAATGTCGACGTACATCCATGCCGCCCCGCTAGGCCCGTCCCCGCCGTCGACGGTCGTAATCTTCAGCTTGCCGTCCGCCGCCCTGATTTCGGGGGCGGGGCCGCTGCCTTGGAGGTAGTTCCAGTACTTGAGGCTTGCATTGTCAAAATTGTCGGAGAATTCGGTCCTCTTGCCGTTTTGGAAAGCGTCGGTTACGCTCAGCGCGCCGAAAACGGCCTTTGTATTCGAAAATGTGAACAAAGAAATGTCGCCGGGGCCGTAATCGGCATCCGTAAATTCGCCGACGAATTCGTCGTTTGCGAACACGTGGAAGGTCGAGCCGTTTTTGCTGACGGTTAGTTTATTGTTTGCGGGAAGGACATCGGCGCTGCGTTGATAAAGGACGGAATTCAACCCATACGAGTTTCCCGACAGCGTCAGCTTGTAAACGATCACGGTATCGCTGCGGGCCGTGAGGACGTAGCCGCCGGTAACATTGCCGCTGCTGTTCCCCTGCCTGCAAAAAAGCGCGCCGGCCACGCTGCCCCGCTCTATGGACTTTAGGGTGAAAGAGAGCGTAAAGACCTCTGGCTTGCTCGCGCCGAAGTCGTGGTAGTACTCGCTGACGCTCCCCGGCCCGTTGTCGATGGTGCAGCCCCCGTCGGCGACGGTGACGGCCGCGTCGTCCAAATTCATCCATTTTTGGTGGGAGGCGGCAGGGTCTGTGAAGTCGTCGCCGAATAGTTCGGCGCAAAGCGCCGGCATCGCGGCGAAAAGCATGGAAAATGCCGCAAATCCCAAACAACGGCGGAATCTGTTCATAATGCCCTCCCGTTTTACGGTATAAGTTGGCGGTTGCCGGCGAAATTACCCATTCTATAATATTATAATACCGCCGCAGGAAAAAAGCTACAAAAAAATCAAAAGATTAAAAATGCAAAAAAAAGTTTAATTTGGGGGCGCCGATAACATATATTTTTTTGGGCGGGCTATATTTGGATTGCGGCGAGGCCATATACTATATTATGTGGTCGGGGTTTGTCCATTTTTGCTTTGAAAAATAAGCATCTACTATAAAAAATGTTTTGGAGGCGCTTAATGAAACATCGTTTTGCCGGGTATTTTTTAGTCCCTTTCATCGTCGCCGCCTTCGCGGCCAGCGTTTTTTCGGACGAAACCTTTTACCGCATGATACGGGCGGAGAACTACTCCGAGGCGGTTAAGTACGCCGACGACAAGCTCCCGCCGTCCAACAGGGACGGCCAGCTCTGGGCCAGCATCGGCCTCGCCCACGAGAACCTCAACGCCCCCGAGAAAGCCTTAGCCTGCTACTTGGTCGGCATGAAGATGGACGACAAGAACTACGACACCTACCTCGGCGCGGCGCGCGTCTACAACGCGCTAAAGCAGCCCGACAACGCGATGGATATGGCCAAGAAAGCTATGGAGATGCGCATGACCGGCGAGGCGAGCTGGGAGTACGCGCGCTCCTGCATCGGCCTCGGCAAGGCGACCGAGGCGAAGGCCGCCCTCGAAAAGGTGGTGGAGACCGACCCGAACAACGTGGTGGCGAATCGCGAGCTGGGCCGCATATACTACGACGCAAAAGACTACTCGAAGTCCCTGCCGCTCATGAAGAAGTCGCTCGCGCGGCAGCCGGACAGCGACCTCGCCCTGCGCATAGCCCTCGCCCACAAGCAGCTCGGCCAGATAGACTCCGCCATCGTCTACTTCAATAGGGCTGCGAGCGACAAAACCTCGCCGAAGCCGGAGGTGCTCGTCGAACTCGCGAGGCTCTACTACGAGACTGGCGACCATAGGAACGCCGTCGTCAACTTCGAGAAAGCCAGCAAGGCGCTGCTTACCGGCGACGATTTGTACGCATGGGCGGTCTCTTTAGAGAACAACAAGGCCGACGCCAAGGAGATCACAAACGCCTACGACGCGGCGGTCAAGAAGTTCGGGGGCTCCACCTCGGCCAACGCCTTAGCCGCCCGCGAGAAGCTCGGGCGCGCCCATCTGGCCCGCAAGGCCTTTAAGGACGCCGACGCGGCGCTTGGCCCGCTCAACCGCGCCGACCCCGACGGCAAGACCGTGCGGGACATCGCGCTGCTCATGGCGCAGGTGAACGAAGGCCTTGGCAACAACAAGGAAGCCATCAACTTTTTGGAGAAGGCCATCGCCAAGGACAAAAACAACGTGGAGGCCTACGCGCGCTTGGCCGACCTCTACATGAGGACCGGGCAGGCCGAAAAGGGCAGGGTCACGCAGGAGAAGCTCGTCTCGCTCGACCCGAACAACCCCAAGATACACCTCTCGCTCGGCGAGTTCCACCTAAAGTCGCAAAAGTACAGCGAGGCGCTCAAAAGCTTTCAGCGCAGCTTCACCCAGCAGGCCTCCGCCGAGGCGGCGGTGGGCATGATGACCGCCGCGTGGAACCTCAAGCGGTTCGACCTCGCCCGCGACGCCGCGGAGTCGGCGCTGCATAGGGACCCGTCGCTCAAAGAGCCGCAGTTCATGCTCGCCAAGATATATATGGCGGAGAAAAACTACAAATCGGCCCGCAGCGTGCTGCTCCCGCTCCTCAAAACCGAGAGCAACAACCTTGAACTGTGGAGGGATCTCGCCGAGTGCAGCGAGAAGACCGGCGACGCGCAGGCGCTCTCCGACGCCGACAAGCGCATCATAGCGCTCGATCAAAAAGACATCCCGTCGCGCGTCCGCGTGGCGAAAGCCGCCGAAAAGTCCGGCGACCTCAAGACCGCCTACGACGTGCTTAAGGAGCTTTCCATCCTCCAGCCGAAAGACGCCGACATTCAGAAGAGCCTCTACGAGATAGCGCTCAAGCAGAAGAACAACACTGCGGCGCTCACCCACCTAAAGGCGCTTTTGGCGCTTAGGCCGAACGACGCCGAGGGCCACAGGGAACTCGGCAACATGCAATACGCTTCGAACGCGTTTAACGACGCGCTCGCGTCGTATAGGGCCGCCGTCAAAGCCGACCCGAACATCAAGGGGATGTACAAAAACTACGCGGCCATCCTGCTAAAGAACAAGGCGCCCTCCGCCGAGGCAATGCCGGTGCTTGTCGCGGCCGTCAACGCAAACGAGGCGGACGAAGCGATCTATACGGCCGCGGGCAACGAATACCAAAAGCAGGACAACTACTCGAGGGCCGCCGATATGTACCAAAAGGCCCTGCAAATGAACCCCAGAAACACTGCGAACCTCTCGGCTTTGGCTTTGTGCCAAGAGAAGTCGGGCAGGACGGCCGAGGCCATACTCACCTACGAGCAGGTGACGATGTCGAACCCGAACAGCTCGCGGGAGTTCAAGTCGCTCGGCGACCTCTACGTCCAGCAGAAGAAGATGCCGCAGGCGGTGGCCGCGTACAAGAAGTACTTGGAGAAAGTGCCCACCGACGTGCAGATAGCGCGGCTTGTGGGCGACCACGAGTACGCGCAGAAGAGCTGG
>JAIRUL010000172.1 GCA_031254445.1 Chitinispirillales bacterium | reverse complement strand
CCACACAAAGTCAAAGTCAACGTCAAAACACCGATACCCCGCCGCCTTTGACTTTGACGTTGTGTGGCGGCTCTGCGCCACACGTTATGAAGCCGTAGGCTTCGTCTGAAAAAGATTTTGATTTTAAAAGATTTAAAAGATTTAAAAGATTTAAAAGCTTTTGATTTTAAGGCCTTCGACCTAAAACCCCAAATTCAGGGTCAGGCTAACCGCCGCCCCACCCCCGCCTACCTCAACCGCCAAATCCGAGCCCACCTTGATCTTCTCTTGATAGTCGCTCAGGTGCGCGTCCACGACCGCGTCGAAAATAGAGTACAGGTACACGGCTAAGGATACCCATAGGTATGTGTTCCGCCGCGAAAAGGAGTCGTCGTAGCGGCCTTTCCAGTAACCCAAATACTCCGCCCGGTATTGGTACTGCGTTGACGCCGTATCCCTCATTTGATTGTATTTCTCCGACGCGAAGCCCATCTGCCGGTGGTGGCTGTAGGCCGTCAGCGCCAGCGATGTCTGCGCCACGATAATCAACCCGGCCTTGCCCGGGCGCTCGTTGTACATCTGCCCAAGGCCCAGAAACGGCGCGGCGGCGAGGAACCCCGCGGCCGTCGGGTTCTTCTCCGCCCCGCGCGCCGCGGCCCCGCCGGCCTCGAGGGCGTCCAGGAAGTTGTACAGATGCACCCCCAGCGCAAGCGCAAGCGCGCTGTAGGCCGTGCTCCTCGCTCCGCGCGCCTCAAAGCCTGACTGGTCGGCAATCACGGAATACCAGCCGGCCCTATAGAGGAGCGCGCTATCGCCCGCAGATTCGCCCCGCCCCTTGACAGCGGCCGAGCTGTCCCTAAACCGCGCGGTCTCGGAATTCCGCCAATCCGCCTCGTCCCGCCAATACGCGGCAAACGCAAGCGCGGACGCTTCGGATATCAAGAATAGCCCGCCCATAAAGTAGCGGCGCTGGTAGATTTGCCCTAAACCAGGGATAATCGCGGAGAGGCTTGCGCCTGTGTAGTTGACAGCGGGGCGCGTCAATACTAACGCGGGGGATGCCGTATCGGCGGATTGACGCGTTGACACCGTATCAATGGGCTGGTTCGTTAATTTTAAACGCGCTGATTTAGCCTCGTTGACAACAGTAGAATCAGCCCTTGCGCGCGTTGACACCGTATCAACATCAGCGGCCGCCCACACGGCATTCGTGGCTGTCAACGCCGCCACCCCAAAAAACATTATACATATATTAGCGGTTTTCGTCACTCCACAACCCTATTCTCCACAGGCTCGTCGCTGATAATCATCCCGTCCCTCATCTTTATCAGCCGCTTCGCATACATGGCGATATCAGGCTCGTGGGTGACTAAGACGATTGTCTTCCCGTTGTTGTTGAGGTCGACAAAGAGGCGCATCACTTCGATTGACGTATGCGTGTCAAGCGCGCCAGTAGGCTCGTCGGCTAAAACAAGGGGCGGGTCGTTTACTATCGCCCTCGCTATCGCCACGCGCTGCTGCTGGCCGCCGGAGAGCTGGTTGGGCATGTGGCCCACCCGCTCCCCCAGCCCGACCTTTTCTAAGGCGCGGCGGGCGGCGGCGCGGTAGTCAACCTTTTGGCCGTGGCGGTAGTGCATCGGCAGCTCGACGTTTTCGAGCGCGGTGGTGCGGGCTAAAAGGCTGAAGTTCTGGAAGACGAAGCCTAGCTTGAGGTTGCGCAGGTCGGCGAGGTCTCGGCGGCTCATGCCGCGGACTTCCACCCCGTCAAGCAGATAGGAGCCTTCGTCCGGCACGTCGAGGCAGCCGATGACGTTCATCATCGTGGACTTCCCCGACCCCGACGCGCCCATAACAGCCACGAACTCGCCCTCGCGGATTGCCACGCTCACACCCCTAAGGGCGTTGACGGTTACGTCGCCCATGCGATACGTTTTGGCGATTGACGAGAGTTTTATGATGGCGTCCACACAATCAATATAATAAGCGCCCGCAGGGATATGCGACATTTTTAAGCGCAAGAGGCGTTAAAGTCGAATCCTTGCATGGCTTTAACTTTTGAATCCGGCTTCTGAATTTAAAGATTTTAATTTTGTTCCCTCAATCCCCGAATATATATTTGCCATAGAGGCTATTCCGCTAATCCGGTTCCAAAATCACAAAAAGGAGCACCCAATATGCACATGTCAGACGCCTTAATCTCCCCCGCCGTAGGAGCCGCAATGTGCGGCGCCAGCGCCGTTGCCATCGCTTACGCCGCCGCGCAGGTTAAGAAGGACAGTGCCGGCACCGGCATCAAGACGACCGCCGTGGCCATGGGCGTAACCGGCGCGTTCGTCTTCGCCGCGCAGATGCTGAACTTCGGGATTCCGGCGGCGGGCGGGGTCAGCGGGCACATCGTCGGCGGGATACTGCTCGCGGCGCTGCTTGGGGCGGCCCCGGCGCTACTCACGATGTCGGCAATTCTGGCGGTTCAGTGTTTGTGCTTCGCGGACGGCGGGCTGCTTGCCCTCGGCTGCAACATCTTCAATATGGGCGTTATCCCCTGCTTGCTGGTCTATCCGGCGGTGTTCAAGCCGTTAGCCGATAAATACAAGGGCCCCGGCGCTGCGGCTGCCGCCGCGTCGGCTGTTGGGCTTTCCGCCGGCGCGTTTGCGGTAACGCTTGAGGTGCTGGTTTCCGGCGTTGCCGGGCTGCCATTTTCTAAGTTCGCCTCTCTGATGCTGCCCGTCCACTTTGTTATCGGCGTCGTCGAGGGTCTAGCCACGGCGGCGATTCTTTGCTTGGTACAACGCACAGCGTTCAGCGCGCAGCGCACAGCGCGGGCAGCGCTTGTTTCGTTTGCCGTTGCCGCAATTATCATCGGCGGCGGGCTTTCGCGGTTTGCCTCTTCGCACCCCGACGGGCTTGAGTGGTCGGTGCAGAAAGCCTCGGCGGTCGATGCTCGCGAATGAACAAATCAGAAGCGCTTGACCTATTAAAAAAGATTCGCGACGGGGCGGTTTCGCCGGAGGACGCGCTGCTCAGGATGCGGGCGGCGCCGTTTGAGGATTTGGGGTTCGCTAAGGTGGATCACCACCGCGGGCTGCGGCAGGGCGTCGCCGAGGTGATTTACGGGGCGGGAAAAACGCCGGAGCAAATTGCGGGCATCGCCGCCGCTATGCATAGCGGCGAGGGGGGGCGGAAGCCGGTTATCATCACTAGGATACATCCTGACGCCGCCGAGGCGATTCAAAAAAGCCTGCCGCTGCAATACTTCGCCGCCGCGCGGATCGGGATCGTCGGGGCGATGCCGGAGCCGGACGGCATAGGCAGGGTCGTGGTCGCCACGGGCGGCACGAGCGACATTCCCGTGGCGGAGGAGGCGGCGGTCACGGCGGAGGCGCTCGGCAACGAGGTCGTCCGCTTGTACGACGTGGGCGTGGCGGGGCTCCACAGAATGCTCTCGCGGTTAGACGACATCATGGACGCGCAGGCGATAGTGGCGATTGCTGGGATGGAGGGCGCATTGGCCAGCGTCATCGGCGGGCTTGCGGGCTGCCCGGTGATAGGCGTCCCCACGAGCGTGGGCTACGGCGCGTCGTTTGGCGGGGTGTCGGCGCTCTTGTCTATGCTGAACTCGTGCGCTTGCGGGGTGAGCGTCGTCAATATCGACAACGGCTTCGGGGCGGGGTACTTGGCGAGCATGATAAACCACAGGCGATTGGATGGCGGGGGCAGAGGCGGGATGGACGGCAGTGGCAGCGGGGGCGCGAAGCGCGGCGAGGGGTGCGGCGCGGGAATGGGCAAACCGGAATGAAAGCGCTCTATTTGGAATGCGGGATGGGCGCATCGGGCGACATGCTGGCGGCGGCGCTGCTTGAGGTTTGCGGCGGCGAACGCGAGGATTTTTTGAGGCGGATGAACGGGGCGGGGATTCCGGGGGTCGAGGTGGCGGTCGAGGCGGCGGCGAGGGGCGGGATCGCTGGGTCGAGGGTGGCCGTTAGGGTTGACGGGAGAGAGGAAGGGTGCGGCGGAGATGGCGGGGTTGATGGGAATGATGGGCATCATCACAGCGATAATCGCCGTATAAACGAACATCATCACGATAACCATTACCACGACAATAATCACCATCGCGAACACGATCACGATAGCCATCACCACGACAACAATAACAGCGATAATCATTGCCACGATACCCCCCCCGCTACCTACCACGGCATCACCTGCCTAATCAACGGCTTAGACATACCTACCCCCGTCAAGAAAAACGCGCTCGAAGTCTATAAGCTGATAGCCGACGCCGAGAGCCATGTCCACGGGGTCGCGGTTGACAAGATACACTTTCACGAGGTTGGCGAGATGGACGCCGTGGCCGACATCGTGGGGGTTTGCATGCTCGTTGAGGGCTTGGCGCCGGAGCTGATTTTGGCCTCCCCCATCAACGTGGGCGGCGGCGAAACGCGCTGCGCCCACGGCGTCCTGCCCGTCCCCGCGCCGGCGACGGCCCGTATCCTGCAAGGCATCCCGATGTACGGCGGTAAAATCCAAAGCGAGCTGTGCACGCCGACCGGAGCGGCGCTGTTACGGCATTTCGTGACGAAGTTTTGCGATATGCCGGTAATGTCGGTCAGCAAAATCGGGTACGGGATGGGGAAAAAGGAGTTTGAGCGGGCTAATTGCTTGCGGGCGTATTTGGGGGATGTCAACAGCATCGACACCCCTGCCGAAGATGTCGCCGAACTAGTCTGCAACCTCGACGACATGACCCCGGAAGCCGTTGCGTTCGCGCAGGAAAAACTACTGCGCGAGGGCGCGCTGGACGTGTACGCCACGCCGACAATAATGAAAAAAGGCCGCGCCGGTGTGACGCTGACCTGCGTGTGCCGCGCCGCCGACAGAGGCAAAATCCTCCCGCAAATTTTCAAGCACACCACCACCCTAGGGATCCGAGAGCGCATAGTCCGCCGGTATACATTGCAGCGGGAGCAATCGGAGATTCAGACAGAATACGGCTCAATTAGGGTGAAAACGGCGCGGGGGTTCGGGACGGAGAAATCAAAGCCGGAATACGAAGACATAGCGGCGATCGCGCGGGAGCGGGATTTATCGATACGGGAGGTCTCGGCGCTATGCGCACGGGGAGAAAAATAATTTTTTTCTTGCAATACCATATGCGCGGATAGTATATTGGTCTTTATCAAAGTCTTAAAATCTTTTAAATCTTTTTCAGACGAAGCCTAAAAAGTCAAAGTCTTTTTAAAATCTTTTTCAGACGAAGCCTAAAAAGTCAAAGTCTTTTTAAAATCTTTTTC
>JAIRUL010000154.1 GCA_031254445.1 Chitinispirillales bacterium | reverse complement strand
GTGGTCACCGAGTATCCGAGCTTCATCGGCGCGCTGGCGGCGTTCAAGTCTTACGGGGCGGAGACCATCGGCGTGGCAATGGACGATAGCGGCATCATCGTAGGCGAGCTGCTTAAATTGCTTGACAAGCTGGGGAAGAGGGCAAAGATATTGTACCTCACGCCCTACTTCCACAACCCCGCCGGAATCATCTACAGCACCGAGCGCAAGCGCGAACTCCTAGACGCCCTAAGCGGCAGGGATATCATCCTCCTCGAAGACGACCCATACGGCGAACTCTACTTCGACGACGCCGACAAGGCGCTTACTGTGCCCATGAAGGCCATGCCGGGCCATAACGCCCAAATATGCTACACCGGCTCGTTCGCCAAGATATTTAGCCCGGGGATGCGCCTCGGCTGGCTCTGCGCGGCCTCCGAGATCGTCGACAAGTGCCAGCTCGCGAAGCAGTCGATGGACGCCTGCTCGCCCACCTTCACGCAGGCGCTGGCCGCGGAGTTCCTCTCGCAGGGCAAGATGCCCGCCTACGTCGAAACGCTCCGCGCCGCCTACAAGCGCCGCGCGGAGATAATGCTTGAAAGCCTAACAGAATTTATGCCGAAAGGCGTGAGCTGGACGATCCCCAAGGGCGGGTTCTATATCTGGGTAACGCTCCCCGAATACATGGACGCGTCGGATGTTTTCCAAAAAGCTTTCGACGGCGGCGCGGCGTTCGTGGTAGGCTGCGCGTTCGACCCGGCAGGGAAAAAGAATGATTGCCTACGTTTGGCGTTCTCAAATACGCCGGAGGAGAAGATTGCGGAGGGGATAAAAATTGTGGCTGGGGCTGTGGGGGCGTTTATCCGATAAAGTCAAAATCGTTTAATTCTTTTTTCAGACGAAGCCTACGGCTTCATAACGTGTGGCGGCTAAAGCCGCCACACAAAGTCAAAGTCAAAATCAACGTCAAAACCATCCACCCCGCCGCCTTTGATTTTGTGTGGCGGCTCTGCGCCACACGTTATGAAGCCGTAGGCTTCGTCTGAAAAAGATTTTAAAGAATTTGATTTTAAGACATTACACCTAATCCTCTCCGCACAAATAAGCAGCTATATATTCCTCCGTAAACAGCTTCCTATCGCCATCATCCACACAAGCAAAGAGCGCCCCGGCCTCCCCCTCCGTAATCGCTAAAACCTTGACCGCCGCGGCGCCCTCCCCGACCCTCCCGCGTATTTCTGCGGCTTTCTGCGCGGCGGCTAGCACTACTAGGCCTAGCGACGAGTTGCGCGTTGTTAGGTCGGCGTCTCTGGGCTTGTCGGCTATGTGGGGGATTATTTGCAGGTTCTTTAGGATGTTGAGTATCCCCGCCGTATCGCCAAAGCCGCTTTTTACGAGCATGACCTCGAACTTCGGCGTAGCGCTGGGCGTCTGCTTGCTCGCGGGGATCATTATCTGCATCTCTAAGCCGTGGGCGCCGCCGCCGAGCAGGTTCTTCGAGTAGATGCCGACGCTGCCGCTGTGCGCCTCTATTATCGAGCGGATTATGCAGAGGCCAAGGCCCGTGCCGCCTGTGCCCTGCTTCGTCGTGAAGAACGTCGTGAAGAAGCTCGGCAGATGCGCGGCGTCGCAGCCCACGCCGTCGTCCTCTATCGCTATCAGCGCGACGCCGCTATAAACGGAGAGCCTCACGTTCACAGAATGCGCGCCGGCCTCGAAGGCGTTGCGGAGGGCGTTGATGAAGACGCGCTCCAGCTTGTCGGGGCTTCCGTTTAACAGTATGCCCCCCTGCGGCGCGGAGCAGCTTACGGCGATTTTGGCGGCCTGCTTGTGGAAGTAGACGTCGATGCAGGAGCGCAGCTTCTGCGCAAGCTCTATCTCCTTGTTTTCGTGCGTTACCTTCGACTTAGACAGCTCAAGCACGCTTAGGCTGAACTCCTGCAACTTGGCGACCGTCTGCGCGATGTTGTCGATAAAGCCCCTGTCGCGCTCGTTAATCTCCTTCGACCGCGCTAAAAGCGCGGTGTAGCCGGAGATGACCATCATGTAGTTCTTGATCTCGTGGTTGACAAACGCGCTCGACTGGCCGAGCTCGCGCAGGGGCTTTGTCGTCTCGAGGTCGCTCACGGCCTCGCGCAGGCTCTCCAGCGCCTCCTTCTGCGCCGCCACCATGGCGGTGAACTTGTTCATGATGGTCATCGTGCCGATAACGCAGTAGCCGAGCATACCGAGCGCGCCGAGGATCGTGTACTCGGAGATGTCGAACCCAACCCGCCGGAAAAACGACGCGGCCACGGTCGAGTAGGAGAGGGAGATGACCGCGAAGGCGTAGAAGAGGGCGAGCCCGCAGAGCTGTATGGCTCGCATCGCCTTCAAAAGCGGCGCGGCGCAGTGCAAAAGGTTCGCTAGGTGCAAATAGAGCAGGTAGATCAGCGTGGCTATGAGGTACGGCTCAAAGAGCCACAGGTAGGGCGCGGCCGCCGCTATGGCGCCGCCGTCCGCCTTGAACATGAGGCCGAGGAGGAAGAGCGCGGAGAAGAGCCCCGCCACGGCGAAGAGCGACCCGACAACCGCGCGGTTCACCCTGCCCGATATCTGCATTATATACAAAAAAAAAAACGGCG
>JAIRUL010000270.1 GCA_031254445.1 Chitinispirillales bacterium | reverse complement strand
TTTAAAAGAATTTGATTTTAAAAGACTTAAAAGACTTAAAAGATTAAAAGATTAAAAGATTTTAATGCGAAAAATTATTTTACTGACAATGATTTCCGCCGCGATAGTTTTTTTCAACGGATGCTGCTACCTGACCAAGCAAGGCATCGGCCTCATCCGCTACCAGTCCCGCGCTACGCCCATTGACAAGATGCTAAAGGGCGGCGACGCCTCTCCGCGTATGCGGGAGTTTTTATCGCGGGTCGGCGACATTAGGTCTTTCGCCATAGACAGCCTCGGGCTCAAGCGCAACAAGAATTACAGTAAGTACCTGCGTGTCGACAGAGGCTACATGGTCGATGTTGTGGTCGCCTCCAAGGACGACTCGTTCGATCAATACAGGTGGTGGTTCCCGATAGTCGGCAGCGTCACCTACAAGGGCTTCTTCGACAGGAAGGACGCCGAGAAGGAGGCGCGGAAGATTGAGAAAAGGGGCGCCTACGACCTCCACATAGGCAGGGCCGACGCGTTCAGCACGCTGGGCTTCTTCAGCGACCCGGTCTACTCGTTTATGATAGACTACAGCGTGTACGATTTAGCGTCGCTCATAATCCACGAGCAGACGCACGCGACCGTCTACGTCAAGAACCAGACGCAGCTAAACGAGGAGATAGCCTCGTTCGTCGGGGACGTGGGCGGCCTCTTGTATATAAAAGAGAGGTTCGGCGAGGGGTCGGAGCAGTATAGAATGGCGGTCTTGTCAAAGGAGGATTACACGGCGTACATCAACCTGATGCGGTCGCTGTACACCGAATTAAAAGCGCTCTACGGCGGCGACGCCCCGCGCGAGCGCAAACTGTTAGAGAAAGAGCGGATATTCGCGGAGTTCAGGGAGAACATATCGAACAGCTACGATTCAATCTTCAAAACCCCGCGCTACGAAGCCCTAAAAAGCGCAAAGCTGAACAACGCGGTTATCGCGTCGAGGATGACGTACAATTTGGATATGTCGCTGTACTATGAGCTGTATGAGAAGCGAGGCGGCGATTTGAAGGCGGTCGTTAGTGATTTAAAGGGGTTAAAAAAGGTTAAAAAGAATCACAAGGAGCATCTGCGACATTTAATTTTTTAAAAGAATTTGACTTTAAAGAATTTGATTTTAAAAGATTAAAAAGATTAAAAGACAAAAGGCTTTACAGCACCCGCGTAGTCCTAGAATCCTTCTGCTCCCACTTAATGTCCGGTATTTTCTTTATATTCACAACAAAATGGAACCCCGGATTTATCTTTTCCGGCCTCCACGTGAAGCGCATCTCCCAGCACTCCAGATCGTAGTGGAAGGTGAAATTGTTGTGCGAGAACTGGTTGCTTGAAAAGTCGTAGTTCCCGTTCCAGCGCGCCGACAGCGATTTCGTTAGGTGCAGGCTCGCGGAGGAGCTGAGGTTAAACGACTCTGTGGGCGTTAGGCGGTCCGCCGGCGACGTCCGCGACGCCCTGTAGCTGAAGCTCGGCGATAGGCTGACGTCCCAGCTCTGCGCCTCCGTCTTCGCGTTGCCGCGCGGCGATGGGTCGCTCTGTTTTGTCAAGTCTAGGCTGAGCAGGTCGCCGTCCCAGAACCGCCCCGACGCGCCGAGCCTGCCGGAGGTGAGGTCCGCGCTATAGTAGCTCATTACCGGCGCGGCAAGGTTGTCGGAGCCGTCGTAGAGCCAGAAGCTTGACGAAAAGGAGACGTTGAGGATGCTGACGCTCGTGCTCGCGCTGAGGCTAAGGTCGCGCCACTTGCGGCTCTCCGCCTCGAAGTTGTAGGAGGTGTTGAGGGAGACGGTGAGGAGGTCGAACTTCTCCTCGCGCTTGGCGTCGTCGTCTCTGTCTCGATTTTCTTTGTTGGCGCTCGCGGTATCCCTATCGGCGGACGCCGGTTTGTCATTGCCGCTAACGCCGTTGTCTTTGTCGCTGCCGCTATCCGCGAGAGTGTCGCCATTCCCGTCGGCGCTATCGTCCGCGCCGGTGTCGCCGCTGCCTATGGCGTCAATGCCGCCGCTGTTTGCGTCGGCGACTATATCGACATTGTCAACGCTGCCGACGCTGCCCGCAACATCGGCGGTATCAGCAGCGTCCGCGCCGGCCCCCCCCGCGTCCGTAGCGCTTCCGACCCCGCGCACCTTATCGCCCGCGCTGAGCGTATTGGCGCCGCTTATCGCCCCCCCTCCCTTTTTGCCCCGCCCGCCTTTATTTTCGCGCACAACCCTCTTCCCCTGAAAGCTGTTCGATAGGCTAAACGTGGCGAGCTGTTCCGCCTTGGGGCGCGCGCGGTCGTAGCTGATTCCCACGTTGTAAAACGTCTTGCTAAGCTCGTGCGTCGGCGTAAACGCGTACCCCACTGTGGGCGTGAGCGTGTGGCGGATGGCGGTTATCCCGAACGCGTTTATGGGGAATAGCCCGTATATGCGCGTAGACATATTGATGCCCGCGTTCCACGACCTCACCGCGTTAAACTCGGCGTTGAGCGTGTCGCGCACTAAGTGCCGCCGCTCCGGGCTTATCTTCGTAAGGATGTAGAGCGTGTCCATGTCGCCGTAGTTGTTGATGAAGTATTCGGGAACCTCGCGAATAAGCGTGTAATCGGGGTAGCGCGTGTCTCTTGCCGGATCGGCCACCTTGTATTCGACCGTGTCCCTCGTGTAAACCGTGTCTTTCACAAGCGTGTCTATAGCCCCGTAAAACATTGACGCGCGCATGTTGAAGTACGGGGAGACGTCGAAGTACCGCAAGATTTTTTGCGACGACGTGAGGTTCGCGTTGTGCTCCATCCCAGGGCGGATGAAGCCCGGCAGCGAATCGTTGCCGTAGGCGTCGTGGCGCACGACGGCTTTTGTGTTGTAGGCGTAGTAAATGTTGTTGTACCACGACGCCTCGCTCTTCTTTCCGCCGGGCTTAAACGGGATGAGCGCCCTATTCTGCAAGCGGAAATCGAGCGACGGCATATCCTCCACTATCCTGTCCGTCGTCAGGTTGTGGTTCCTGCGCCAGACGATGTTCGACGAGGCGTTTATCGCGTCGAACTTGTGCGAGAGCGACATGTTCGCGTCTAACTGCTGCTTCTCAAGCTCGTAGGTTTGGTCGCTGTAGAGCTGGTTGAAAGTGCGGTTTGAGATAATGCTCCCGTAGCCGCTTAGGCGCGTGCGGCCGTCGGGCGCTAAAAGCTGGTTGTGCCTATAGTCGAGCGCCCACTGCCGCTCAGAGTTCTCTAGCCTGTTGTCAACCACGTACCTGCCGGAGACTTCGCCGTCGAGCACGTAGCGCAGGTTGTACCGCCCTCTAGCGTTAAAGACAAAGCTGTTGAACTCCTGCGCTTTAGCGCTGAGCGACGCGTCGAAGTAGTCGTTTGGCGCGTAGTAGTATCCTAAGTTGTCAACGTACCCGCCGTGCGCGACGCTCCCGCCCCAAGAGGGCGTGAGCCAGCCGCTGCGCCTGCCCCGCTGCAGAGGTATCACGAAGTACGGCAGCGCGGCTATGGGCGCGTCCCCCACGTTGAAGATCACGGGGCGGCTTATCACCTTGTCCTGCGGGATTACCTTGATGTGCCGCCCGTAAAAGTAGTAGTGCGGGTGCTCCGGGTTTTGGCAGGAGGTGTAGTCGCCCTGCTCGATGTAGAGGCAGTTGTCCTGCGTCTTCACGATGTTGCTCCCGGTAACGGAGGTCTCGTCTAAGCGCGTAAGCGCGTAGCTCACGCGCCCGCGCCGCGTCTTTATGTTGTAGACCATGAAGTCGCCGACGGTCGTGTCTTTCCCCTCTATCAGCTGCGGCGTCCCGCGCGCGTGGAATTGGCTGCTCGGCACGGTGTAAACGATGGTGTCGGCCTGCAGGGTGACGTTTTGGTACTTCACCTGCGCCCCGCCGAAGAGCTGGAGTATTTGGTTCTCGTTGTCGTAATCAATAAAATCCGCTTCGTAGCGGACAGTGTCGGCTATGTCGTTTTTTGGTTTCGGCGCGTCGGCGGCTGTAGATATTGTTGACGAATCGCTATTAATGCCCGATGGCGTAATTGACGGCGCCCGCTCCAACGTATCGCTTGATGCATCAACCCGCCCTGCGGCCCGATTAGAGGCTCGCGCGCCTGCGGAGCTGCCATTCGCGCCGCCGCTAGCATCGGGCTGCGCCGCCGCCAAACCCGCTATCGCAAAGAGCGCGAGGGCCCATAGGCGGCAATTCGTCAAGACATCTCCATGCCGGAGAAGAAAAACTCCACCTCCTGCACGGCGGTCTCCGGCGCGTCCGAGCCGTGGCAGGCGTTGCGCTGCGCCGAGGCCCCGTAGAGCTTGCGGATCGTGCCGCCCGCCGCCTGTTCCGGGTTAGTCGCGCCCATGAGTTCGCGCCAGCGCGTTATCGCGTCCTCGCCGCTAAGCACCAAAACGATGCTCGGCCCCGACGACATGAACTCCAAAAGCCCCTCGTAAAACGGCTTGCCCTTGTGCACGCCGTAAAAATCGGCG
>JAIRUL010000125.1 GCA_031254445.1 Chitinispirillales bacterium | reverse complement strand
TGTCGAGCGCGCGGGCTTTAAGCATAGTGCGGTACATGGCGTTTAACGGAAACGTAGACCCTTCGCGCATGAGCGCCATAGGGTACGGCGAGTATAGGCCCTTAGTGCCGAACACGACGGCGGAGAACAGGACGACGAATAGGCGGATAGAGATATATGTGGACTACGTGCAGAAGAAGGAGGGGGGGGAACAATAAACGTATGGGTGGTGGGTGATGGGGTGATGATGTTTTGACGTACCGGTTTTTGTGCCCTATGGGCACATGTTTTAAAACAGTATCCTCCCACGCTTCTTCTTTTGGGGGAGGATATTGATAGGAGGGGGCTAATGGATCGGGGCGTTACGGGGCAGCGCCCCGTCCCCAAAAGATTTAAAAGATTTTGAATTTAATCTTTTGACGTTAATCCCGTCCCCAAAAGATTTGAAAGAATTTGACTTTGATTTAAAAGATTTTGACTTAAATCTTTTGACTTTAAAGGTGGCTTTTTATGGCGGACGAAAAAAAGAAAGACGCGGCGCCGGCCGCCGCTCCCCCCGCGGGGGAAGAGGAGCCGAAAAAGGGCGGTAACTTTATTATGGTTATCGGCATTATTGTGGGCATAGTGGTGCTGCAGGGCGCGCTTGCGTACCTCATCATCCCTAAGCCGGTTGACGAGGCGGCAATTGCGCAGAAGGCGCTTGAGGATTCGCTGCGCCTTGCGGAGGAGGCGCTCACTAAGGTGGGGGCGATTACGGAGAAGCCGATAGAGGTTACGGTGAACATCGCCGGGACGGACGCGGAGCGGCTTATCAAGGCGTCGATCGTTTTCGAGTACGACGAGACGAACGCGGCGCTCGGGGCGGAGCTTACGCGGCGGGAGCCGAAGCTTACGAACCTGTTCAGCGAGCATATGTCGAGCCTGACGCTCATGGAGCTTCCGGAGCCGGGGGGGCGCGACAAGATACGGGCCGATTTGCTGCGCAAGATAAACGAGTCCCTGCCGCCTAAGGTCGGCGAGATTCAGGACGTGCTGTTCAAGACGTACATCATCCAGTAAAGAAAGCGGAGCGGTAACTGTGAGCGACATCCTGTCACAAGAAGAAGTAGACGCCCTGCTTAACGCGGTATCCTCGGGAGACCTTGCCGACCAGTCGTTTGACGAGGTGGTGGAGGAAGCCCCGGTAGAGGAGGAGACGCCGGCGTCGCTTTACGACTTCAAGCGGCCGGACAGGGTTTCTAAGGATCAGATGCGCACCCTGCGCGGCCTGCACGACGGCTATGCGCGCCAGTTTTCTACTACGCTCACAAACTTTTTGCGCACATTCGTCGAGGTTCAGCTTGTAGGCGTGGATCAGTTGACGTATGCGGAATATATAATGTCGATATCGAACCCCGACTGCATCTACGTTTTTCGCATGGAGCCCTTAGAGGGTTTGGCCATTTTTGAAATCAACCCGTCGCTCGTGTTTTACATCATCGACAGGCTCTTTGGCGGCCTCGGCCGCCCGTTTGAGCTCAACCGCGAGCTGACCATGATAGAGCAGAACGTGATAAACCGCATCGTGCAGCGAGGCCTCTTCGACCTGCGCACCGTGTGGGAGCACATAGGCTCGTTTACGCCCAAAATCGAGACCTACGAGACCAACCCGCAGTTTGTGCAAATCGCGCCGCAGAGCGAAACAATTATCCTCATCTCGCTTGAGGTGCGTATGCAGAACGCGTCGGGGCTCATGACTATATGCTTCCCGTACATGGTGCTCGAGAGCGTCATCAACAACCTCACGGTCGAGAACTGGATGTCGTCGCAGGGGCAGGCGACGCCGGAGACGCGCGAGATCATGGAGCAGGAGCTAAACGACGTGCTGCTCGGCCTCTCCACGGTCATAGGCAAGACGTCGCTCACGATAAGGGACCTCTTGCAATTGCAGCGCGGCGACGTTGTCTGTTTAGACAAACCCTACGACAGCGACCTGATTGTGCAGATAGGGGGCCGGACGAAGTTCGCGGGGCGCGCCGGGCTCATAGGGCGCAAGAAAGCGGTGAAGATTACCAATATACTGGAACAGGAGGTACCAGGTTGTGAGTGACTATCTATCTCAGGACGAAATTGACAGCCTGCTCTCCGGTTTAAGCGGGGACGGCGAGGCGGCTGAAGGCGGTTCGTCGGACGAGCGCTACAAGGCGCTCACCCCGGTATTCGAGCTCTTTTGCAAGCAAGCGTCGAGCGTGCTCGGCACCGCCGTGGCCAAGACCGTCGACGTGACCCCCGAGACGTGCGCCAAAGCGGACTTCGCCGCGGCCAAAGAGAAGCTCGGCGCCGACCTCATCTCGCTCACGCTCTCCCTAGAGGCCGGCGTAGAGGGCGACATGTACCTGCTTATAGACAAGAAGAGCGCCGCCGTATTAGCCGATTTAATGATGATGGGCACGGGGGCTGCCCCCTACAGCGAAGAGTGCAAAGACGCTATATCGGAACTCTTCAATCAGGTGATGGGCGCGTTCAGCACAGCGTTTGGCGCCGACATCGGCGAGTCGGTCTCCGCCGGAAACGTGTCGGTCTCCGACTTCGATATCGCAAACCCGCCTTTCGACCAAGACTCAGCCGATATGGGGTTCGCCAAACTGACGGTAGAGGGAGGGATGGTCAACTCCGCCGTCGCGCTCCTGATACCCAACGCGTTCGGCGACGAGATAGTCGAGAAAAAGTCGCCCAAGCCCGCGGCGTCGCCTATGGACATGGGCATAGGGATAAGCCAGAGCGAAATGGACGAGCTCACGACGATGGCCTCGTCGAGCTTCAGCGGCGGCGGCGGCGGCTCATACGCCAGCTCGCCATATGTACCGCCCCCCCCGCCGCCGAGAACGAGCACCTACGACGGGCCTAAGGAGAACATCGACCTATTGCTAGATGTCGAACTAGACATCAATATAGAGTTGGGCAAGTCCGAGCTGTCAATCAAACGGGTTTTAGAGCTTGCCCCCGGCTCGATAGTAGAGCTTGACAAAATGGCCGGCGAACCGGTCGACCTGATTGTCAACAACAAAGTCGTGGCCAAAGGCGAGGTAGTGGTAGTTGACGAGAATTTCGGCATCCGCATAGTATCGTTAGTGTCGCCGGCGGATAGGATTAAGAGTTTGAAGTAAAGGCAGGGTACCGGATTTTGATGTTGATGTTGACTTTGACTTTGTGTGGCGGCTCTGCGCCACACGTTATGAAGCCGTAGGCTTCGTCTGAAAAAGATTTTAAAGAATTTGACTTTAAAAGATTAAAAGACTTAAACAAAGGAGCCAATACCGCGTGAACCCGTTAAAATTATTTTTGATATTGATGCTGATGTTGCTGGCCATATCAACAATAACAACAACCGCCTACGCCCAGCCAAACGTCAACAGCAACGTCAACGTCGACAGCAACGTCAACGCCAATGACAACATCGGCACCTTCGACATAGACAAAGTCTACGAAGACGCCGCAAACGCCGGCAACGACTCTGCCCTTGCCCAAGGCAGCCTATCCGGCTCCGGCTACCCGCAGCGCCGCCAAGAGAACTACGCGCTCGTCCTCCTGCGCATCATCGGCTATTTGGTCGTTGTGACCGCCGTGATTCTCGCGGCCGCGTGGGGCATACGCAAAATAGGCGTCGCAGGCGTCTCTAAGGTGGGCGGCGGCAGCAACATGGACACCATAGAGGCGATATACTTCGGGCAGAACCGCGGCGCCGTGCTCGTCCGCGTCGGGGACGTCGTGTACCTGCTCGGCCACACGCCCGACAACATCGTCCTCTTGGAAAAGATAGAGGGCGAGAAGGCCGTAGAGCTCATAGCCTCCTCGAAAGGCGGCTCGACGGTGATGAGCTTCAAGGACGCGTTCAATAACTTTATGGGAAAGATGAAAAAATCATGATGTTTACAAAAAGCGGCCGCACCCCCCCCTTATCGTTATCGGACGATAAAGGCGAAAACTTGAGCGCTAACGCCCAAGCGCCGGCCCAAAGCCTCGGCAAGCGCATCGCCCTTGCGTTCTCGCCGCTGCAAGCCGCCGTGGTTACGATGTCAATCATAGTGATAGGTTTCTTCGCATACCTCAGCGCGCAGACCATCCCGAGGGTCACGCTCTCCGTCGCCGACGGCTCTAACCCAAACGACGTCAGCGTCGCTTTGCAAGTGTTGTTTTTGATAACGGTTCTCGCGCTCGCCCCGTCGATCCTCATCATGACAACGGCGTTCGTGCGAATTATAATAGTGCTTTCGTTTTTGCGCCGCGCGATAGGCACGCAGTCGCTCCCGCCCGACCAGCTGATGATCGGGCTCGCGCTATTTATGACGCTCTTCGTGATGATGCCCGTAATCACCGAAATCAACCAAAAAGCGCTGCAGCCGTACATGGCGCAAGAGATACCGTTTAAAGAAGCGGTAGACGTAGCCGTCAAGCCCCTGCGCAACTTCATGCTGCGGCAGGTCTCCGAAAAAGACGTGGCGCTCTTCGTGCGCATAAGCCGCACGCCGCCGCCGCGGACAATAGAGGATTTGCCGCTCTCGGTGATAATACCGGCGTTCATAACAAGCGAGCTCAAAACAGGGTTCATAATAGGGTTTATCTTATTTATACCGTTTTTGGTGATAGATATGGTGGTGGCGAGCGTGCTGCTATCAATCGGGATGATGATGCTGCCGCCGGCGATGATATCTATGCCGTTCAAGATAATA
>JAIRUL010000092.1 GCA_031254445.1 Chitinispirillales bacterium | reverse complement strand
GTTGATGTTGACTTTGACTTTGTGTGGCGGCTCTGCGCCACACGTTATGAAGCCGTAGGCTTCGTCTGAAAAAGATTTAAAGAATTTGACTTTTATAGGCTTCGTCTGAAAAAGATTTAAAGACTTTGACTTTTATAGGCTTCGTCTGAAAAAGATTTAAAGAATTTGTTTTTTATTGAACATTAAAAAATAAAAATAAAAATAAAAATAAAAATAAAAAGATGCTCTTTGATATTTTAACCCTATTCCCCGCCATGTTCGAAGGCGCTTTCTCCGACAGCATCATCAAGCGCGCTGTAGAAAAAGGCCTTGTGTCAATAGGCATCCGCAACATCCGCGACTATTCTAGCGATGCGCGGCACCAGACGGTGGACGACTATCCGTACGGCGGCGACGCCGGGATGCTCATGAAGCCGGAGCCGCTTGCTAGCGCGATTGCGGCGGCGCGGGAGAGGTTTAGAGCAATCGGCAAGAGCCCAACGGTTGTCTACATGACGCCGGCGGGCCGTTTGCTTGATCAAAACATCGTAAAAGAGCTTGCGAAGAGGGAAACTCTAGTCATTCTCTGCGGGCGGTACAAGGGGATTGACCAGCGCATAATCGACAAGTATGTTGACATAGAGGTGTCAATCGGCGACTACGTCCTATCCGGCGGGGAGATTCCGGCGATGGCGCTTGTGGACGCGGTGACGCGGCTGATACCGGGGGTTTTAGGGAACATGGACAGCGCGGAGACGGACTCGTTTCACAGCGGCCTTTTGAGCCACCCGCAATACACGAGGCCGGAGGTCTTTGAGGGGGTAAGCGTGCCGGAGGTGCTATTGAGCGGGCACCACGCGAATATAAGGGAGTGGCAGAAGCGGAAGTCTTTGGAAATCACGAGGGAGCGCAGGCCGGATTTGCTGGATAGGCATTGCGGGGATTGACAAGCGTTGAGCTGGTAGGCGTAGATATGTATCAATAACGAAATTCATTAATATCATTAAATAACAAATTCTTTTGGAGGAACCTGATGAACGACATCATCAAGGCAGTAGAGAGGAAGCAGCTTGTGGACCGCAAGGTTGAGTACGGCCCCGGCGATACCATTAACGTCTCTTTCAAGATCCGCGAGGGCGACAAGGAGCGCATCCAGCAGTTTCAGGGCGTAGTTTTGCAGACGAGCGGCACGGGCTTAGGCGAGACCGTCACCGTCCGCAAGTCAAGCGGCAACATCTACGTAGAGCGCATTTTCCCCGCGCACTCCCCGCTCATAGCCGAGATAAAGGTGCTAAAGCGCGGCCGCGTGCGCAGAGCGAAATTGTATTATTTGCGCGGGCTTACGGGTAAGGCTACGCGCATTAAGGAGAAGAAAGAGAAAGCTGCGAAGTAGTGAATAGGGCGGGGCGTTGCCCCGCCCTATTCACCTATAAATAAGCATCCCCGCGATCCCCCCGCACAAAATCAACAATACCGGATGCGCTTTCTCTTTAGACACAAAGAGTATCGCAAATGTCGATACTGCCAAAATCCCTGCCCATACGTCCGCCACCGCCGTTTTCCCGTATGTCAACACCGCCGCGATAATAAGCCCCGCTACCGCTGGCTGGATAGACTTTTTCAGCGTTTCCACCCACGAAACGCTCCCGAATTTTGCGAGCAGGCGTATCAGCGTAAAACAGAATATAATCGACGGCAGCGTAAACCCCGCTATCGCCGCGGCCGACCCTGCGAACCCCGCGACTTTGAACCCTGTGTACGCGGCGGCGTTGACGCCTATCGCTCCGGGAACCATCTGCGCTATAGCGATGAGCTCGGCGAACTCCGTGTCCGTTAGCCACCCGTGAACGGCGACGGCCTCGTGCTCGATCATGGGGATTATCGCGTAGCCGCCGCCCAGCGCGCCCGCGCCGATAATCAGGAAGCTCTTCAGCAGCAGCAGCAGGATCATAGCCTATCGCTTCCCCTCATCGTTGATATTATCGGCGCCGCCGCGCACATCCCCGCCCTCGCATATTTTGTTGGCGGCTATAGCATCATTATTGATGCCGCCGTTGGCATCGCCGTTAATGCCGTTCTTAATGCCGCCGTCCCCGCCTGCCCTAACTTTTTGGCGATTAGACAAGTGAAACATAACCGCCCCCACAAGCACCAGCGCGAACACCGGGTTCACCGTCGGCACCAGCGCAAGCCCGGCGGCTATAGCCGCCGCGGCGAAGTGCGGCGCTTTTGCGACCATCGGCCTGCACACCGTGAATGCCGTATGCGTCAGAAGCCCAGCCACCGCCGCCGCCGCCCCGCGCAGGAACGCCGCGGCTGCCGGGTGCGAGAAGTAGGGGGATAAGAAGACCGCCACGGCGACTATTGCTATAAGCGACGGCAGCACCGTCCCCAAAAACGCCGCCGCCGCCCCGCGCGCCCCGCGCAGCCTGTGCCCGCAGAGGAGCGAGAAATTGACGACCATCGCCCCGGGGACGCTCGTGGCCATCGCGAGGTTGTGCGCGAACTCCTCCTCGCCGATCCAGGCGCGCTTCACCGTCAGCTCGTGCCGCAAAATGGAGATGATGGCGAGCCCGCCGCCCAAGGTCAGCGCGCCCACGCGGAAAAAAGCGGCGAATATTTGCAAAATCGTCATTGCTCGGAGCCAATGTAAAATCAATGTGAAGAAAATTTTGTATTTTTGCGAAAAATACATTATAATATAATATTATGGGCGGCTATGGGTGTTAGCACCGGCATTTTTAATGAAAACCCCCTATCCGCCTCTAAATCCAAATACTTACCAATCAGTTAGGAGCGAGCGATGAGAAGAGCGTCGTGTGTCTTGGCTGCGGCCGCGCTGGCCGCGGTTGTGCTTGCCGTCGGGTGCGGGAAGAAGGTCTCCATTGAGGAGGGCAAGGCGAAAATTTTGGAACTGGCCGAGAAGGGCGTCCCCGAGCGGGAGATGTCCGACATCAAGATGTACATCTTCCAGATGGAGACGGCGAAAAAGACGGGCAACGGCAGCCAGTTTAGCGTCTACCAAGACTCGCTCACGCGCACGCTGGCGGAGTTCGAGGGGCGCATGGCCGCGCTCCTTGAGAAGTCGGGGCCCTACATGGACTCGCTCAGGCAGGCCTGCGACGGGAAGCTCGCGCAGCTCAAGGGGCTGCACTTAGAGGCCGGCGAGAAAGGCAAGGCGGCCGTCGACTCGCTCATGAAGATAGAGAGCCAAAAGATGTACGCGCTCAGCCGCTTAGACTCTTGGTCGCTCGATTTGGACACGATTCTTATGCAGCAGAAGCTCGCCGACTCGCTGCGCGGCGAGTTTGTGGGGATTTGGGTGATGGAGCAGGAGTCGTCCGACAAGCGCTACAACGTGGTGGAGAGGGAGGAGATCCATATGCGGAAGGACGGCACGCTGTTCATCATGCTGGGCAAGAAGGGCAAGATAAGCGACGACGCGTCGGAAAACTACCTCTTCGAGTCCTACGGGACGTGGGATCTTCTGGGCGACGTGGCCCACCATTACATTAAGCGCGATAGGCGGGTGCGGCAGGAGTTTACCGGCATAGACCCGGCTACGGGGAAGATGAGGACGAAGAAAGAGCCGCCGTTTGACAGCGCGGTGACCGATGGGTCGAAAGATATGGATATGCCATGGGAGGCGTTGAATAAAGATTACAAGAGGTTTAGGAAGTAAAAGCCAAAGCCTTTAAAATCTTTAAAATCTTTAAAGCCTTTAAACCTAAAATCCGCAGTAGGTATTTATGTATGGATTGTTTTTTGCATTACGATAATGCCCTCGTAGGGGCGGACCTAAGTGTCCGCCCATCTCCCGCATAGGTTTTTAGGCGATGCATAGGATGGGCGTTTTTGTGTTGATGTTGATTTTTTTGTGCCCGCCCTTTCCCATATAGGTTATTCTGTATAAAAGCCATCGATTTTCCAATTTATGGGATGGAGCGTATGTGGCTGGGTGCGATTTATTGTAAGCCAAACTTGTCAAAACCTCGTTTTTAAATAAAATTGACGTTCCCCACGGGCAGCATATATATTGGTTTTTCTGTTGGATTACCCATGAACACAAACACTGGAGGACGCTGTGAGTATCGGGAAGACGTTGGGTCGGGTCGGGATTGTGCTGTCGGTCGCGGTAACTGTCGCCATTGGGCAAACGCTCGCTATCGTCAAAATCGGCAACCAAACATGGACAAAACAAAATCTTAATGTCAAAACGCAGGACAGTTGGTGTTATGAGGATGATGAATCTAATTGCGCAGAATACGGCAGGCTCTACACGTGGGAAGCCGCGAAAGAAGCTTGCGCGAGCATGGGCGGCAAGTGGCGGTTGCCGACCAAACAGGACTGGGATAATTTGGTTGGTTATGCGGGAGGTAAAGATGTTGCGTGTAAAAAGCTGAAATCAAAAACGGGTTGGAACGATAGGAAAGATGGTACAAGTGGCAATGGTACGGACGACTATGGCTTTTCGGCCCTGCCGGGCGGCGGCCGCTACTACTCCGATGGCAGCTTCACCAATGCCGGCTACTACGGCTTCTGGTGGAGCGCGACGGAGTACGATGCTGGCCTCGCTTACGGCCGGGGCATGGGCTACGACTACGACTACGTGAGCGAGTACTCCGACGACGAGAGCCGCGGGTCTTCGGTTCGGTGCGTTGGAGTGACCAAGGACTGAAGCGTCGAGCGGTAGCCGCAAGGCCGCCGCTTGACGCCGCCCCCCAGCCGCGTTAGCGGCATGGGGCGTGTGTTTTGATTTTAAAGATGTAAAGAGTACAGGGCAGAATCCTGCAATATCAGGAGCGTCCCTTCGAAGCCTATAAAAGTCAAATTCTTTTAAAAATCGTTATTCAGACGAAGCCTACGGCTTCATAACGTGTGGCGCAGAGCCGCCACACAAAGTCAAAGTCAACATCAACATCAAAACCATCCACACCGCCGCCTTTGACTTTGACGTTGACTTTGTGT
>JAIRUL010000165.1 GCA_031254445.1 Chitinispirillales bacterium | reverse complement strand
TGGTGTTATGATAATGATGAATCTAACTGCAAAAAATACGGTAGGCTTTACAACTGGGAAACGGCTGTTAAGGCTTGTCCGGCCGGGTGGCATTTGCCGGGTACTGCGGAGTGGGATAGTCTTATGGTTGCTGCTAACGGGAGAAGGTCATACGGTGAAGATATTCGCGCTGACTATTATCTTGATGCGGGTAAGAGGCTTAAATCAACAACGGGCTGGAACGATTTTTATGACGAGGGCGTTAACGGTACTGATGATTACGGATTTTCGGCGATGCCGGGCGGTGAATACGGCTACAACATAGGCAGCTTCGATGATGTTGGCGACCGAGGTTATTGGTGGAGCGCGACGGAGATTGGGAGCGGCGGCGCGTACTTCCGAAATATAGACAATTTTGACCACGTGTTCGAGTACGGCGCAGACAAGGAGCGCGGGTTCTCGGTTCGTTGCGTCCGAAATTGACCGCGAAACCCTTTCCGTATCCCGAATATTGACTTTTGGCCCATAACACATTATTTTTATAGACGCATGGGCATTAGTCAGGTAAATAGCTAACGGAGGCGCGTATCATGGCGAGCGTTACAATCAGGGTGGACGAAGAGGTGAAAAAGGGGGCGGAGTCCTTATTCGGGAGGCTTGGCATAAGCATGTCAGCCGCCGTAAATGTATTTTTTCGCCAGGCGATAAAGGAGCAGGCGATACCGTTTCAGGTCAAGGCGTTCGATGGGTACGATGAGTATTTCAATGAACACAACCAAAAAGCCCTTGAAGAGTCCATCGCTCAATTCAAAGCCGGAAATGTGGTGGTTAAAACGATGGCGGAGCTAGAGGCTATGGAAAATGAGTGACAAGATAATCTTTTCTGCCAGCGGTATGAGCGACTACATCTCTTGGCAGACCGAGGACAAACGCACATTAAAAAAAATCAATCAGCTGATAAACGACATCCGTAGAAACGGCTATACCGGAATCGGCAGCCCGGAACCGCTAAAAGGCAGTCAATCCGGTTATTGGAGCAGGGAGATTGATAAAAAGAATAGGATCGTCTATAGGGTTAATAACGACGGCGACATCGAAATCGTTCAGTGCAGGGGGCACTACGGGGATAAATAATCTGCATAGGCGTGGATAAATCGCCAAATAGAAGATTCTATGAACCGCAAAAAAGCGTTATTCCTAACCGTACCCGTGGCCGTCTTCGCCTTTGCGCTTATGGCGTCTGCGGCTGACGGCGACGGCGGCGGCAAGTCCGGTAGCTTCACCGACTCCCGGGACGGTCAGAAATATCGTACCGTAAGGATAGGGGATCAGTGGTGGATGGCTGAGAATCTGAACTTTAAGGCCAAATTACCCATCACTACGAACCAAAAAATTGCATGGCGAACCTGACCTTCTCGAAAGTAGCATCAATATGAGCATCCGAATCGTTTGGAGCTACGAAGACGACCAAACAATCCTCATACATGATGTCGGGCATCGCGACGTCCTTCGAAAGTATTGAATCCATTCACAATCTGCGCCCTTGTCCCGTCCGGCCCAGGTCCGGCAAAAGCGTTGCCATCAATCATTCTTGTATTTCGCCCCTCCCTTAAAGTATTTTATATATCCGTGTACAATCAATACCGAAATAATACCGGAACAGAATAGCGCGTAGCCGCGCCGTTAGTTCAGCCAAATTCAAAAAGAAACGGAAAAATAGGCAAAAAATGTCCGCGCCGCTCAAATACTCCGACGCAGGGGTAAGCATTGATACTTGGAACAGCGTTAAGGGCCGCATAGGCGAGCTCGTTTCGTCTACGCACAACAGCCGCGTATGCGGGAAGTTCGGGCAGTTCGGCGGGATGTTCGACGTGTCCTATTTTAAGGATATGGATTCCCCGATATTGGTTTCGTCGACCGACAGCGTGGGGACGAAGGTCAAGGTAGCTTTCGATTGCAATGTGTACAGCACCGTCGGGATGGACATCGTCAACCACTGCATCGACGATATTTTGGTGATGGGCGCGCGGCCGCTCTTCTTCTTGGATTACATAGGCATCGGCAAGCTTATCCCGGAGGTCGCCGGGCAGATTGTGGGCGGGCTTGCGCGCGCTTGCCGCGATAGCGGGTGCGTGCTTATCGGCGGCGAGACTGCGGAGATGCCGGACGTTTACGGCGGGGGCGAGTTCGACCTTGTGGGGACTATCGTTGGCGTCGTGGAGAAGGATAGGGTGGTTGACGGGTCGAGAATCGGGCCGGGCGACGTCATAATCGGGTTGCGGTCTTCGGGGTTGCACACCAATGGGTTCAGCCTCGCGCGCAAGATTGTCGCCGAAATAGGCAAGAAGAAATATTCGGATATCTTCGAGGGCGGAAAAACGTTTGGGCAGGCGCTGCTTGAGCCGCATAGGTCGTACATAAAGCTCTTGCCGTTTATGGAAAAGGGGGCGGTTTTGGGCTGCGCCCACATAACGGGCGGCGGCTTTACCGACAATGTGGATAGGATCCTCCCGCCCAACTGCGATGCGGCGATAGATGCGAAGTCATGGACGCCGCCGCCGATATTCCGGTACCTGCAGGCGACGGGCGGCGTGGAGGACGCGGAGATGTACCGCACGTTCAATATGGGGGTGGGGATGGCGGCGGTCGTGCCGTCTTCGGGCGCGGACGCGCTTCTGCGCGATAGCGCCCTTGCCGAGTTTGAGCCGGTGATTATCGGCAAAGTTGTTTCGGGGACGGGCGCGGTGCTTATGGAGTTCGCATGAAGAGGGATATAAGCCTATACGACACTGCGGCGGCGAAAAAGTCTAAGTTTGCCCCGCAGAACGATCCCGTCGCGATCTACTGCTGCGGCCCGACCGTTTACAACTACGCCCACATCGGCAACCTGCGCACGTACATATTCGAGGACGTTTTAAAGCGCGCGCTCGTCGCGTGCGGGTACGCTGTGCGCCACGTGGTCAACATCACCGATGTTGGGCACCTTGTTTCCGATGGCGACACGGGCGAGGACAAGATGGAGAAAGGGGCGGCGCGCGAGGGGAAGAGCGTGTGGGAGATCGCGGCGTATTACACGGAAAAGTTTATGGCGGACGCGGCGTCGCTGAATATCCTGCCGCCAAATTTATGGCCGAAGGCGACCGAGCACATCCCGCAGATGATCGCGCTGGTCAAGACGCTTGAGGAGAATGGTTTTACCTACCGCACTAGCGACGGCATATACTTCGATACAGCTAGGTTCCCCGCCTACTGCGACTTCGCCCGCATCGATCCGCAGAGCCTGCGCGCAGGCGAGCGCGTTGACATGGGGGAGAAGCGCGGCGTTACCGATTTCGCGCTGTGGAAGTTTTCGCCCAAAGGGCCAAAGCGCCAGATGGAGTGGGAGAGCCCGTGGGGCGTCGGCTTCCCCGGCTGGCACATAGAGTGCAGCGCGATGTCGCTCGCGCACCTGCCGCAGCCCTTAGACATTCACTGCGGCGGCATGGATCACATCCGCGTCCACCACACAAACGAGATAGCCCAGACCGAGGCGGCGACGGGGAAGAAGTTCGCGAATGTTTGGCTCCACGGGGAGTTTCTAGTACTAGACAAGGGAAAGATGGCGAAGTCCGGCGGCAATTTCGTTACGCTCGACACGCTTAAGGAGCGGGGCGTCTCGCCGCTCGGCTATAGGATGTTCTGCTACACCGCGCACTACCGCTCGCCCTTGACGTTCTCTTTCGAGGGCGCGGCGGCGGCGGAGCAGGGGCTGGCCAATCTGAGGAAGATTATATCGTCGCTTGATAAGGATGGCGGGGTAGGGGAGGCCGGCAATATCAACGGCGTGGGTAATGTCAATGCTGGGGATGTCAATGCAAATAACATCAATACGAACGCCGTCAACAAAGCCCTCGAACCGTTTATGGCCGCGGTATGCGACGACCTGAACATGCCCCGTGCGATGGCCGCGCTCTGGGACGGGCTGCGGGACGGCGCGATGAGCGGCGCGGAGAAGCGCGCGTTTGCGGAAGAGGCAGACAACGTCTTGGGGCTTGATCTACTTAAAGCGCCGGGGGAAGATCACCGTATAGTAGTAGCTGAAGAAGTAGACGGCTATAAGGTATCAATAATAATAGACGGCCGCCTGCCTTCGCCCCTAAAATCCGCCGTCATGGAAAAGGCCGCGCTGCGGAAGAAGTCTAGGGCGGATAGGGACTTCCAAACTGCCGACCAAATAAGGAATCAATTCGCGGAGGCGGGCGTGGCGTTGAAGGATCTGCCCGACGGGTCGACCGAGTGCACGATAGGCGACCCCGCCCGAGCTGCAGTTGCGCTTGGTTGCGGCGCGTAATATTTATTCTCAAAGGCTTCCCGGCCCTAAGCCCCCGTCGTTAGCCCTTTGAGCATCCCGCTAATCTTCTCGTGGCATTTCCCGCACGCCCCCCCGGCTTTCGTAAAATTCGTAACGTCGGCAAGCGTCTTGAGCCCGTTTTCCCGCACGGCCCGTTCGATCTCGGCGTCGGTCACGTTGAAGCAGACGCAGACGATGTTTCCCTCTTTGACCTCTTTTTCCGGTGTTTTCCCGCCGCTTTCGTAGAACTTTATCGCGGCGTGCAGGGCTTCTTGGCCCATGACGCTGCAGTGCATTTTTTCCCTAGGCAGGCCGCCGAGGGCGTCGGCGATGTCTTTGTTGCTGATGTTTTTCGCCTCTTCTAAGGTTTTTCCGGCGCACAGTTCTGTGAGCATGCTGGCGGACGCTATGGCGCTGCCGCAGCCGAAAGTTTTGAATTTCACGTCGGCGATTTTGCCGAATTCGTCTAACTTGAAAGTTAGGCGCAGGGCGTCGCCGCAGCTGAGGTTGCCGATTTCGCCGAAGCCGTCGGGGTTTTGTATTTCGCCTACGTTCCTCGGGTTCATGTAGTGGTCTTTGACTTTATCGGTATAGTCCCACATTTCACGCTCCTCCTGATTTCCGCGCGCGGCTTTCGTGGGCGCGCGCGTATATTTAATACGCATGTATCATAAATATATTAAATTATCTAAACGCCGCTATCTATTTAATAAAATCAATACGTTACGTGGCGACGTGTTATTCACGTGTTATTCACGCCGCCCCCGTATTTGTGGCTGTCCGCTTTAACTAGCTCTATGGTTGCGCGCAATTCTTCTACTGTTTTGATGGTATAAACCTGCAAGCCTATGTCTTTACACGTGTGCCCCATAATGCGGTTAGCGCAAGCAAATGGGGCTGAAGCCCTGTCGAGCCATGTACGAAGCGTGCGGCGCGTGTCGCGCGTAGTGTGATTCATGCCGAGTCTGTTCATGGCATCAATGAACCTCTCTCTATAGGAGGCATAGCTTACCTTTCTTCCCTTATGCTCTATAATATAATTAATGCCGCCGGCGTATCGCTGTTTTATTAGCGGCAACGTTGCGCTGTGTATTGGGACAATGCGGTCTTTCCCCGCAGCCGTCTTTACGCCGCCGCGCATGGTATTATTGGCCATATCAATATCCGTAATACGCATTTTAAGCAGTTCGGTTACGCGCCAACCGCTATAAAGCAATATCAAAATAGTATCAACCCACGGCTCTTCAGCATTAGCCCACAACCGTGAGACCTCTGCGTCGGAAAATACCGCCCTGTCCTTTTTATGCACGAATGCCACGCCGCGGGTCACGTCTGAGTACTTTTTATCAATTATGTCAAATTCCATTGCAAGCCGGTCAAGGCCAACGAATAGCGTCCTTACCTGATTTCCAACGACATGCCCAACAGCGCTGTTTATGCACTCCTGCATCATGTGGGCGCGTATATCCCTATAAGGCATATTGTGCAACCGTCTACACCATTTAGTATATGCGCTTCGCAAATTCACGATAGAGCCATGCGCTAGGTGCCCGCTCTCTTTCATGCGCTTTTC
>JAIRUL010000028.1 GCA_031254445.1 Chitinispirillales bacterium | reverse complement strand
CCTCGCCGCTAAACTTGCCGAGGCCGGCGTGAAGATTTTGGGGACGCCGCCGGACGTTATCGACCTCGCCGAGGATAGGGATCGTTTTAACGGTATGATGGAGACGCTCGGCGTCCCGATGCCCTCATCTGGCATGGCTGTGACGGTGGGCGAAGCGCTCTACGCGGCGGAGAAAATAGGGTATCCGGTAATGGTGCGCCCCTCCTACGTCCTTGGCGGCCGCGGCATGGAGGTCGTGCACGACGGCGAAATGCTTAAAACGTATATGGGTTTAGCCGCTGGCGTAACGCCAGAGCGCCCCATACTAATCGACAAATTCTTGGAGGACGCCATCGAGGCCGAGGCCGACGCGCTGAGCGACGGCAAGGAGGTTTTCGTCCCCGCAGTCATGGAACACATCGAGCAGGCCGGCATCCACTCAGGCGATTCCGCATGCGTCATCCCGCCCGTGAGCATCCCTGCCGAGCACGTGGAGACAATCTACAATTACACCGCGAGAATCGCCAAGGAGCTAGGCGTGGTCGGCCTGATGAACATGCAGTACGCGATCGCCGGCGGCAAGGTTTATGTGCTGGAAGCCAACCCGCGCGCGTCGCGCACCGTTCCCATCGTGTCGAAGGTATGCGGCATAGAGATGGCTTCGATAGCAACTCGGGTGATGATGGGCCAGATGATTTCCGCGCACAATTTGCGCCGCAACGACATCCCGCATTACGGCGTAAAGGAGGCCGTGCTCCCGTTCTCAATGTTCCCCGAGGTAGACCCGATCCTCGGCCCAGAGATGCGTTCGACCGGGGAGGTCTTGGGCATGGCCGAAGAATTCGGCCTAGCGTTCTTCAAGGCCGAGGAGGCCGCGAACCAGACATTGCCGTTTGGCGGCAACGTGCTGATAAGCGTGTCAAACCGGGAGGCGGAGGTAATTGATACTGCGCGTAGGTTCCAAGAATTAGGTTTCGGGATATATGCCACAGAGGGCACGCGCGAGTTCCTAAATAAGAACGGCGTAGGCAGCAAACCGGTAAACAAACTGCACGAAAGCCGCCCCAATATTTTAGACCTAATAGCCAACAAAGACATACAGCTAATAATCAACACCCCCATAGGCAAAAAGAGCCAGCACGACGATTCCTACATCCGCAAAGCGGCGGTAAAACACAAATTGCCGTACATCACCACATTAGCCGCAGCGAAAGCGGCTGTCAACGGGATAGCGGACAAAAAGAGCAAGGAAACGGCGATATATTCATTGCAGGAGTATCACGCGGCGATACGCGTTTAGCCGCCGCACCCAAGCGAACAGCTCGCGCACTCATCGGGGCTGCACATCTGCAAAGAGCCGTAGGGCGCGGGGTTCAGGGCTTTTACTTCGCCGGCCTCGTCGAACACTAAGGAGTTGACGTCGCCGCTGACGCCTACCGCGTCTGGGTCGAAAGCGTTGATCGCGCCGGCGGGGACGTTTATCAGCGTGGGGACGGCGGGTTCAAGCGATTCCAAATTTCCCGATTCGTAAAGCGAAAAACCGTTCCTCGTGGAGATCTCGCCGTGCTTCGTCGATATGTTCACCGTTTCCCCGGGGAACAGCGTGATGCTGCGGATGTTGCCGCTTTGGTAGAAAGCCACTCCGCTAATGATAGCGGTGAACGATGCGAACGGCAGGTCGAACGAAAGCGGGATCGCTAACGCCCTCTCTTCCTGCTCGCTCCACATCCCGCCGATCTTTCCGTCTTGCGGGAAGAAGCGCTTTAGCTCCCCCGTCTCAAAAAAAGTCACAAGCTCGGCGGGGAACTCGCCTATCGGGGTTTGTATCTCCTGCACGTCGTTAAGCGCGATTGCCTTGACCATGCCGTTTTTGTAGAACTCCACGGAAAATTTATTCTTGCGCCGGTTCGTTTCGACGTAGGCCGGCACAAGCTCGCCCACGTGGGTAAGGAGCATATTCTTTTCCGATAGTTTAACGCCCTCTAATTCCCCGCTCGGGTAGCAGGCGTAGCTATCCACACCGGCAAAGACGCCGGAGGGAAGCTGTATCATATTGTTTTCCAATATATTAAAATTTTGCATTTAGCACTTCCGCGTAATCACTGCCGTTACGGTGCCGCCGTCGTCGCTAACAGTCTGCACATTGTACGCGCCGCTGTTTTCAATCCAAGGCGGGATGTGCTTGCAGACAAGGCGCAGCTCCAAAAACGGCGTGTCTTTCAAGAAGCCCATCATCGCTTTTTTGCTTGACACTTCGCGGCACTCCTTTTGCAAAGCTATTAAATCCAAATAGTACACGCCTGGCGTGGAGGTCTCAACCGGCTTCGCGTCCCTGATGATCGCCTCTTTGGCGGCCGCGTCGGCGTCGGCGCTGCGCAAATCGTCCATGATGCCGTCAAAGATCCCGTCGTTTATCTCGCTGATTTCAAAGATGTGATACCCCTCGCGGTCAAATACCGAAAACGGGATGCCGACAAGCGTGCCGCCCGCCAATATATCGCAACTCCCCCCGATGAGCGGCAAAAGCGCCTCGGTACTCTGCCGCGTCTGCGCGGGGACTGACGGAATCACCTTTTCAAAGCTCGCTTCGCGTATCTTTTCCCACCCTTTTTTTGCGCGATCGAACACCATGAACCGCTCGGCGTCAAAGAACTCGCACAATTTCCCATCCCTGTCCGTAAATACAGCGATCTTGTTCATTGCTTTCCCTCCTGCTTCAAATATAATATGTGCTCGCGTAGAAACGCAAGTTCCTGAGGCATTTCTTTCAGAGCGGCGCGGTCTTTTTTGGGTATTTCCCACCGAATCACAGGCAAATCCGTCCCCTGCTTGCGCACCATCAAAATATAGGTGAACGTATCCTCGATTTCGTTCGCTATTTCGAAAGGGAACGCAACGGCGATGTCCTCTTTTTTTGCGGCGGATACCGGAATGATATGATTAGCCCTGATGCCGATGTGGTCAACATCATTCGGAATATCGCCCGGCTCAAAACAAATGCCCCAATCCGGCACGGATACCCGCGTTCCCGCAACTTGCGCCGCCGCGATATTTTTACAGCCCGTAACCCGCGCGGCTTGGACGGTCGCGGGATTCTTGAATATACCCCATTTATCGCCGCAAGCCTCGTTTCTGCCGCCGTTTATTATCACGATGTTGTCGCACAGCCTAAATATCTCGCTGCGGTTGTGCGATACGTAGAGAACAGGCTTGCGGAAACGCTTAAACGTCTCCGCAAGCTCTATCTCCAGCGCCCAGCGCAAGTGGCTGTCTAACGCGCCGAAAGGCTCGTCGAGCATGAGTATGTCGGGCGATCCGGCAAGGATGCGCGCGAGCGCGCAGCGCTGCTTCTCGCCGCCGGAGAGCTGGACGGGGTGCTTATCAAGATGCGGCGCGATATGAAACGCCTCCGAGAGCTCCTCCGCGGCGGCTTGCTTTTCGCGGGCAGTTTTGCCTTTCGCGCCCGCCATGATATTTTGCCGCACGGTCATATTGGGAAAGAGCGCGTAATCCTGAAACAAAAAACCCGTGTTGCGCTTTTGCGGCGGCAGGTTTATCTTCTTTTCCGAATCGAAGAGCGCAACGCCGTTCAGCTCAATTCGCCCCCTGTCCGGCTTGGAAATGCCGGCAATGCAGCGCAGCGTCATGCTCTTGCCGCTGCCGGACGCGCCCAAGAGCGCGGTTACGCCGGGCTCGACCGATATGTTGACGTCAAGGGAAAACCCCCCTAGCTTTTTTCCGATATTGCACGTAAGCATCCCTAACCCCGAACCTTTGGCTGGTTGAAGATATTAATCAAAACCATAAACACAACCGACACCGCGAGATTTATCATCACCCAGTAAAACGCCATATCCTCCCGGTTTATCTGCCAAAAAAACGCCACGGAGGTAGAGACCGTCGCCGTCTTGCCGCTGATATACCCGCAGACCATGCTGGTCGCGCCGTACTCGCCAAGGCCGCGCGCGAACGCTATCACCGTCCCCGCTATAATCCCGTGTTTACAATTGGGGAGAAGTATCCTAAAAAAGATAAACTTCTCGGAGAGCCCAAGCGTCCGCCCCGCGTCAAGCAGGTTTTGGTCGAAGCTCTCAAACGCGCCGCGCGCAGTCCTATACACAAACGGAAACGCCACGATAGCCACCGCTATCACCGCCGCGTACCAGCGCATGGTGATCGTCACCGAAAACCACTCCATAAGCTTCGCCCCAAACGCGCTCCGGGGCGCCAGCGTCACAAGTATAAAGTAGCCTATCACGGTGGGCGGCAGCACGAGCGGAATGGTGAGGATGCTATCGCAAATACCCTTGACTACCCGCGGCAGGCGCAGGACGGCGTAGGCCGCGAGGAGGCCGAGGGCAAAGGCCGCGGTGGTAGCGATGGCGGTGATTCTTAGCGAATTGTATAGAGGAAATAGATCCATATGTTTTTAAAGTCTTTTAAGCCTTTTAAGCCTTTTAGGCCTTTTAAGTCTTTTAAGCCTTTTAAGCCTTTTAAATCAAAGGATAAATTTCAAAATCTTTAAATGCTGTTGGGGACGGGGCGCTGCCCCGTAACGCCCCGATACATTAGCCCCCACCTATCAATATCCTCCCCCACAAAAAGATGCGGGGGAGGATACTGTTTTAAAACATGCACGTCAAAATCAAAACACCGCATCCCGCCGCCTTTGACTTTGTGTGGCGGCTCTGCGCCACACGTTATGAAGCCGTAGGCTTCGTCTGAAAAAGATTTAAAAGAATTTAAAGATTTTAAAGACTTTGACTTTAAAGCTTTCGACCTTACGGTCTCAGGCTTCGTCTGAAAAAGATTTAAAAGAATTTAAAGATTTTAAAGACTTTGACTTTAAAGCCTTCGACCTTACGGTCTCAGGCTTCGTCTGAAAAAGATTTAAAAGATTTTGACTTTATCTTTTGACGGATAAACAAAACCCATCTTACTTCACAACCTCAAACCCAATCTTCGTAAACACCGCAGCCGCATCGGGCGAACCTAAGAAGCCCAAATAGGCTAGCGCAGCGTCCGCGTTCTTCGACTCTTTCACTACGGCGGCGGGGTAAACTACCGGCTTGTGGCTGCCTTCCGGCGCGGAGGCGGCTACTTTTACGCTCTTCGCCGTGGCCGCGTCGGTGGAGTACACCACGCCGCAGTCTACGCTTCCGCTCTCAACCTGAGAGAGCACTTCCTTCACGTTTGAACCTAGGGAGGCTTTCTTGGAAACCTTGTCCCAGCTTTTTAGGAACGTGAATATCTCCTCCGAATACTGCCCCACCGGCACGGACGGGTTGCCGAGCGCGACGAGCTTCACCTTGTCGGTCAGGACATCCTCGAATGACGAGATGCCCTTCGCGCTGTTTTCCGGCACTATCAGCACCACCTTGTTGATAAGCACGTTTTTGCGCGTCTCGTCGTTTATGAACTTGCCGGCGAGCGCGTCCATCTGCTTCTGCCCCGCCGAAATGAAGAGGTCGGCGTCGGCGCCGTTTTCAATCTGGGTTTGCAGGGTGCCGCTCGACTCAAAATTGAAATTAAGCGTCACCTCCGGCGCGGCGGACTTGTAAAGCCCCGCGATCTCGTTTAGCGCCTCCGTCAGGCTCGCGGCGGCAAACACCGTCAGCGACACCTCCGGCTTGCTTTGAGCCTGGCCCTGGTCTTGGCCTTTGCCCTTGTCGCAACCCGCCAAAAGAGCGGTACACAACACTGCGGCCGACAACACATAGAGTAGCTTTTTCATGCCTCTACCTCCTTCTGCAAAAATGTGGTTTAATATTGGACAGCACTGCATTACAAATAAATCTTTTAAATCTTTTAAATCTTTTAAAATCAAAATCTTTTTCAGACGAAGCCTATAAAAGTCAAATTCTTTTAAATTCTTTTTTCAGACGAAGCCTTTAAAATCAAATTCTTTTAAATCTTTTTCAGACGAAGCCTACGGCTTCATAACGTGTGGCGCAGAGCCGCCACACAAAGTCAAAGTCAACATCAACATCAAAA
>JAIRUL010000001.1 GCA_031254445.1 Chitinispirillales bacterium | reverse complement strand
CTGGGGTTGATCAGCAGGTGGGCGTTACGGTATCATTTTGAAAATTATCAATAGGGGTAATATGCAAAAAATTATATTCTATTTATACCGATTTTGACGTGATGGGGGAATGATTGCCTTACCGGTTTTGATGTTGGCGTACATATTTTAAAACAGTATCCTCCCCCATGTCCTTAAATGGGGGAGGATATTGATAGGAGGGGGCTAATGGATCGGGGCGTTACGGGGCAGAGCCCCGTCCCCAAAAGATTTTTAAGCTTTTGCTTTTGATTTAAGGAAATTACCGATGAAAAAGATCATTGCGCTACTGCTCGCATTAATAACTTTGGCTCCCGCCCCCGCCCTCTCCGAAGAGCGCAACCGCGGCTACGGCTTTCTCATGCTCGAAGAGCCTGTAAGCCCTAGAAACGCCGCCATGGGTTCCGCCGGCGCCGCGCTTGGCGGGTACGGCTTCCGGTATTACAACCCCGCGCAGCCGTTCTTCTCCCCGTCATACGCCTCCTACGCCTCCGCCGAGTTCGGGCAGATGCCGGGCGGGGTGAATAGGGGCGGCATCGAGACCGCAATGCTCTTTTCGGAGTGGTGGAGCGCCGTAAGTTTCTTTTCAAGCTCGGTAGGTTTCGAGACGCGCGACGAGCGGGGCTTCGGTTCAAAGGCGGCGAGCAATACGACGGTAGGCGCGCTAGGCGTGGGGTACGTATACGGCAACGCGGCGGCCGGCGTTGGCTTCAGCATGGCGGAAGACCGCATTTGGACAGAGGACAGCTACAGCGCGTTCGCGTTAAGCCTTGGGCTCGGCTACAAAGCGTTAGGCGATAAACTAACCCTTGGCGCGGCGTGGATGCACCTAGGCGCATGGAGCCGCGGGTTCGGGGAAAGCGCGTCGCTATGGCGCGACGGGCGCGTGCCGGTGTTCGCCCGCGCGGGCGCGGCGTGGGCGGATGCGCTCTTGTCAATACCGTACACGGTGGCGGCTGACATCGTGTATAGGGACGAAGACGGCACGTTCTCCGTACCGGTGGGCATCGAGGTGAGCGTACTGCCGTATGTCAATTTACGGAGAGGAAAGCGCATCGGTTGGGAGAGCGAAATTCTGTCGCTCGGCATAGGGCTAAACGTAGATAGGATTTCGTTCGACGCCGCGTTTGTGCCGACGGTCTTTGTGGACGACTACGAGATGAAGTGGAGCATGGGTTTCACGTACAGCATGGGTTTCAGGCGGAAAAACGATGTTGAGCCGAAAGCCGCCGAGAGGCCCTTACAAACAGATGGCGCTGTGCCGACGGAGGCCCCCGTATTGACAGAAGAAGCCGTGCCGACAGAAGAAGCCGTATCAACTGACGAAGCCGTGCCGACAGGCGAAGCCGTATCGACAGGCGAAGCCGTATCGACCGACGAAGCCGTATCGACAGAGGAATCCGTGCCAACAGAATGAGGAAGCGGTGCTTCCGAGATACCTAGGGTTGCTGCTAAGCGTGGGCGGGGCTGGCCCCGTCCACGCGACGCCAGCGCAAAAGGCCCCAGCGCCTCTGCCATGTAAACCACGGCGCCGGAGTTGCAGATAATCCATTTTCCCATATAAGATTTTGACTTTATTATTATCTTTGCTTTTTTGCCTCGATAAAAAGCTAATAACAGCTCTATTGCCCCTCAACCATCCCTTTAATAGCCGTGCGCACGCGTTCGCATATTTCCGCCTTGCTTTGCCCTTGCAGCTCTTCCACCGCTATTGGGTCTCCTATCTCTAACAGCACATCGCCCGGCACTATTCGGCTGCTCTTGGGCGGCAGGCGGTCAATCGCCCCCTTTATGGCTACGGGGACGAGCGAAACGCCGGCTTGGAGCGCGAGCGTGAAGCTTGCGGTCTTGAACTCAAGCACCTTTCCGCTCTTAGACCTTGTGCCCTCGGGGAAGAGTATGAGCGAGACGTTCTCCTTGTTGAGCCGCTCTACCGCCCGCGCAATGGAGGCGTGCGCCTTGCGGGCGTTTTGGCGGTCTATGCTTATGTGCCCGACGGCCCACATGCCCCAACCGAAGATCGGTATCATGAAGAGCTCTTTCTTAGCGATAAAGCTGATGTTTCCGCCGATGCCGGTGTAGATGATGGGGATGTCGAGCGCGCTCTGGTGGTTGGCCATGAAGACGTAGCGCTCGCCCTCGTTAAGCTTCTCCATGCCGGCCGTCCGCACCCGCACCCCGCCGAAGCCAAGCACAACGCGGTTCCAGCGCCGCGCGATCTTGCGTGCGATTTTGCGCGAGACGGCGGAGATGACAAAAATTAGCGGGGCGTAGACAAGCGTCACGCCGACAACAGCGACAACGAATACCAGCATGTGCAACGACCTAAGAGATCGTTTAAATAAGCTTTCTTTGTTACTCATTGCTTTAGTCAATCCCCTTCCCGATCCAAACATTATCTTTCCCCAATATCCCGCGAAGCTTATTCATAGCGTCTACGCTTGGCGCCATGCTTATGTTCCCAGCCCTTATCTTGTGGCTGCTCTCATTCTCCGTTTTCACATGGATTATCAGATAGCAATCGCCAGGATACTCGCCGCAGCATTTGTGGATAGCCTCTATTTTCTCATTGTCAATACCGCCCGTAGATACGCAAACGTGTACGCTCCTTGCGTACATGCTTCTTGCTAGCGACAGGTGGATGCAGCTTTCTACGCGCAGCTTTGGCTTCGCTTCGTCCCTATTCATGATGCTTCCGTACACAAGCACCATGTTGTCAGCCGCAAGCAAGTCCCTGCATCCGCTATAAGCGTCGGCGAACGCGATCATCTCTATAGATGACTCAAACGACTCGAGCGTTGCGAACGCCATAGGCTTCCCGTTCTTCTGCGTGTGTGGTTTGACGACGGTTATTACTCCGCCTATCATCACCGACGCGCCGTCTTTTAGCGTGGATAAGCTCTCCGGTGTAATATTGACATCAGAGAACGCCTTTATCTCGTCTTGATATTGGTCTAGCGGATGTCCGCTTGCGTAGAAGCCTAGGATGTCTTTCTCTTTTTGCAATTCGACGCTTAAAGACCACGGCGCGATATCCGGCAGTTTCGGCTCCGGCGCGGAGACCGCGCCGTCGGCGTCGAGCATATTATCGAAGAGGTTCACTTGGCCCGCCGCGCGCTCCTTTTGGCTGCTGCTTCCATAATCGAGCGCTATGGCGACCGCGTCGATATACTGCGCGCGCGAGCCGCCGAGCCCGTCGAACGCGCCGGCGCAGATGAGCGACTCAAGCGCTTTCTTGTTGACTATGCGGGTATCGGTCGACTTGCAGACGTCAAATATCGACGCGAACGCGCCCTTCTCCTCGCGCGCCTTTAGTATAGACTCAGCCGCCTTGCCTACATTCTTTACGGCCGCTAGTCCTATGCGGATATTGCCGTTATCGATGCTAAACTCGTAGTCGCTCTTGTTGACGTCCGGCGGCAACATGCGAATGCCCACCCTGTCTGCCTCGTTTCTCATCTTCAAAAACTCGTCCATGTCGCCGAGGTAGGCGGCAAGGTAGGCAGTCATGTATTCTAAGGGATAGTGCGCTTTTACGTATGCGGTTTGGTACGATAAGTGCGCGTAGACGGCCGCGTGAGCCTTGTTGAAGCCGTATCCGGCAAATTTCGCCATTAAATCGTACACGTCTTTCGCGATTTTTTTATCGACACCCCACGACGCAGCGCCTTCGACAAACTTGCCGCCCATCTCTTCCATTGCGTCAACTTGTTTCTTGCCCATCGCCTTGCGCAGAACATCCGCCTGCCCCAGCGTAAACTTACCCATTACTTGCGCGATGCGCATCACCTGCTCCTGATAGATGATAACGCCGTAGGTTACGTTTAATATATCTTCTAAGCACGGGTGGGGGTAGGCTATTTTCTCCCTGCCGTACTTGCGGTTGATAAACATGTCTATGTTGTCCATCGGGCCAGGGCGGTAAAGCGCTACCATCGCTATCAGGTCTTCTATGCCGGTCGGTTTCAGTTTGCGCAAATAGTCTTTCATGCCGTTCGATTCAAACTGGAATATTCCCGTGGTCTCGCCGCAGCCGAATAGAGACAGCGTCTCTTTGTCGTCGTCCGGCAGCTTCCATAGGTCGATGTCGATGTTGTGGTATTTTTTAATCAAACGCTGCGCCTCTTGGAGGACGGTGAGCGTGCGCAGCCCCAAGAAGTCCATCTTGACAAGCCCGACTTTTTCCACGTAGTTCATGTCGAACTGCGTCATTATGTCGTTTGCGTTTGACTGCTTGAAGAGCGGCGCCCAGTTTACCACCTCGCCCGGCGCGATGATAACGCCGCCGGCGTGCATACCGGGCTGGCGCGTAAGCCCCTCAAGAACCGCGGCGTGACGAAACACTTCTTTGTACAAGTTGCTGCCTATAACAGTCTCGGCAAGCTCGTTTGTATGCTTGATATACTTTTCCAGCTCGTTGTTGATAATTATCGTAGAGAGCGGCGGGACGTCGGATTTTTTTTTGTCGTCTTTGTCCATAACCCCCATGGATCCGGCAAGCGTCTCCGCGGTAATAAGCGACGACAGCTTGTTGGCCTCGCCCACGGAGACCCCCATCGCCCGCGCCACGTCCTTTACCGCCATCTTGGCTTTCATGGTGCCGAAGTTTATTATTCGGCAAACCGCGTCGCGCCCGTACTTCTCGACCACGTACTCGATAACCCTGTCCCTGTCGCGGTCAGCAAAGTCGATGTCGGCGTCGGGCATCGATATGCGCTCCGGGTTTAGGAAGCGCTCGAAGATTAGGTCGAACTTTATCGGGTCTACATCGGTTACCCCTATAGCATAAAGCACCAAGCTTCCGGCCGCCGACCCCCTGCACCCGACCATCACGCCCATCTCCCGCGCTTTTTGCACGAAGTCAAGGACGATGAGGAAGTACCCGGCGAAGCCCATGTCGTTTATGACCTTTAGCTCGTACTCCAACCTCTCCTCAAGCGCGGGCGTCGCATCCGCGTACCGCGCCCCAAGCCCGCCCCTTGCCAAATGGGAAAGGTAGCTCGCCGGATCCTGATGCTCCTTAGGAACTTCCACAGACGGCAGCTGCGGTTTAACCTTGATATCGACATTGCAGCGGTCGGCAATCTCAACGGTGTTCGTCATCGCCTCCGGAACATCGGGGAAGAGCATCGCCATCTCTTCCGGCGACTTGAAATACACCTGCCCGCCGCCGAACTTCATGCGCTTAGGGTCGTCCATCGTGGTCTGCGTCTGTATGCAGAGCAGGACCTCGTGGCTCAACGCGTCCTCGCGGTTCAGGTAGTGGGCGTCGTTGGCCACGATAAACGGCACGCCCATCTCGCGCCCAAGCGTTATAAGCCCCTCGCAAGCGATCCGCTCTTCCTCCATCCCGTGGTCGTACAGTTCGAAGTAAAAATTTTCCTTGCCGAATATCGCGATGTGCTCTTCCGTCAGCTTCCGCGCTTTGTCAATGTCGCCGTTTATTATCGCCTGCGGAATCGCGCCGATAACGCAGGCCGAAGTGGCTATTATCCCCTCGCTGTGCTTGCGCAGAACCTCCATGTCTATACGCGGCTTATAGTAAAAACCTTCTAAGTAACCTATGGACGATAGCTTCATCAAATTTTTCCAACCGGTGTTGTTCTTCGCCAAAAGGATAAGGTGGCAATAGTGGCGCTCGTCGGTGCTCGGCGTCTTGTCAAAACGGGAGACTGGCGCGACATACGCTTCAAACCCGAGGATGGGCTTAATGCCGGCGTCCTTGCAAGCCCCGAAAAACTCTACGGCTCCGAAAAGGCCGCCGTGGTCTGTTATAGCCACGGCTGGCATGCCGAACTCTTTTGACCGCTTGACAAGGTCTTTTATTCGGATCGCGCCGTCTAGGAAGCTGTATTCGGTGTGGTTGTGCAGGGATACGAAGTCGGCGTTCATTGCGCTACAACCCCTATCCTCTTTATCTTATTGAGGTAAAATTGCTTTCTTCCGCGTACGCATGGGATTTCCGCCTCTACCGCCGCGTCTACCCCTTTGTCAATTCCCACCGGAACCACGGTGTATATGCTTTGTTTGATATACGCGCTGCCGTCGTAGTCTATTACTAGCGCTTGATTGGTTAGCATCGCGTAGTCTACCACATGGATCATTTCGCTGATGTCCAGCTCCTTTAGGCCTGAGCCGTACTTCGTCCTTCTCATATCCGGCGGCGCGGGGTCGGGGGCGGCGTTGTTAAAACCGGTTAGCGGCGTTATCCGGCGCTTTGCGCTTTTTTGAGGCGTGTCGGCGGCGGGTTTTTCATCGTATTTCGCGCCCTCCGCTTGCTCGCCGGGGGCTCTTGTGTCGAAGCCTAACTTTTCTAGGATGTCTAGCACCTTGCCCTCGCTGCCGCGCTTGATTGCGAAGACTGTGTGCGCGCTTATCTGGGTTAGGTGCTTGCGCAACGGTTCGAGCGCGGCTATCTGCCGCGTCACCTTTTCATCGCAGGATATGAGCGCCGATAGGCTGCTGACGTATAGCCGGTTAAACTCCCTCATCCACTCGTCGACCGTCTTTACCACGTTGGCCGCAGCGCGGCGGTCGCGCAGCCAGCCGCGCAGGTACTCGGCGTCTACGCCGGCGCTCAGCGCGTTCGAGACGGACTCTTTCGTTATCTCGCCCCTATAGACTTTGTCGAAAGCGTCGAGTATCCCTATCTTCGAGAAGCCGAAGAGCTCCTCCGGCGAGACCTCCTGCGGGATGACGACGGAGAAGTCCGGCATTATTACCGTCTCCCGCACGGGCTCGCCGGCCAATATGGCGTCGGCGTCGCCTTTAGCGCGCTTGTAGGGGGAGAAGCGCGCGCCGCCGTGCGGGCGGCACGTGTGCGCGTGCCCCAAAAACTCAAAAACGTCGAGCGCGCGGGCAAACGCCGGCCTCTCGGCCTCGGGGATAATCTGGTTCACCGCAATCCAGCGGCCCTCCCCGCGCGACAAAAGCTCCTGCGCAAGCTCAAGCCCCATCCCGCCGAGAAACTCCCCGGCGTACTCCGCAAGCCTGCTAAAACGCTCTTTCATGCTCTTGCATAGCCACGCGGCGAACTTGCCGCGGTTGAGGGCGTACCCGGAAGCGGCGCCGGCAATTAGCGACTCCTCGACGCAGTAGCCGATGAGGAACCCCGCCGGATGCCCGGGCTCGCCGTCCGAGACGCTCCTGCCCGTTAGCGTCGGGTCGTGGACGAGCCTCTTCAGCGCGTTGAGCGCCGAGCGCGCGAGC